>DASQQR010000354.1:0-7225 GCA_035643335.1 Anaerolineales bacterium | reverse complement strand
TCTTGCGAAGCAATCAGGAGAGATTGAGGTCTATCAGCGATCAGAGTGGGATCCTGGCCCTCTTCAGAAATCACACGTTGGGCGCTCAGCCGAATATAAACATGATCACCTTCTTCAGCCGGCCGTTCAACGGGTTCATCAATAGCTTGACGATGCCGGAGCTCTTGCAAAACATCGTCTACATCCCGGTCAGTGATTTCTGCGGGTTCATATGGAAAGCGTATAGAGCGGTAATCGCCCAATTCGACTTCCGGAGCCAAAGCGACCAAAAATTCGAGTTTGAGGGGCTCAACACTGATGACATTTTCAAGCTGGCCCGGGCCATGAGTCTGAATATCGGCCTGCTCGATGATCCGAGGATATAGATCCTTCAAGAGGATGTCGAGACTCTCTTCCAAGACAGCCTCTTCGCCGATGTGGCGTTGAACAATTTGATATGGCGCCTTGCCAGGGCGAAAGCCGGGGATTTTCGTGCGCCGGGATAACCGACTGGCCGCGCGCCGTTTGGCCTTTTCAAAAGGCTCCGGGTCAACCTCCACGGTTAATTTAATTTGATGGTCTTCCAAAGGCTGAGTGTCAATCTTCAAGGTTTTTGTCCTTTGCTCCAGAGCTAACTTTGTGATTATAACATGCGAGTATAAGAGGCATGTAAGATGCGTGTAAGATAAAAATAAACCAAGATAGTGTCTTGTCAAAGATTGAGGGGTGGGTGTTTGCTGGAGCGGGCTCCGCCCGCTCCAGCAAACACCCACCCCTTCCTAGTGAGAGGTCACCCAAGATAGATACAATCTTGATGACATTTGAGCAATCAAGGAGTGAACTTGCAGGGAGAATGGGGAAGACGGGAGTCGAACCCGTACGCCTTGCGGCACGTGATCCTAAGTCACGCCTGTCTGCCAGTTCCAGCACTTCCCCTAATCCAGGTTCTGAACGGCGCAGCAAATTATAAGCGACGGCCAGTGGATCGTCAATAATCGGCTATAATGCATGCTTTGTAATAGAAAGCACGATGACTCTTTGGATATGAACGTGGAAAATGGTGACTGTGGGACCAGTGGCCTGCACCGGCTAGACCTCCACACGAGCCGCACCGAATCCCAAAGGGCCAGGAATAGATCTCGGGAGGCTGATTTGGGACGTGTGATCAAGATCGAGGGTGCCGGAAAGGAGCGAAAACGCTTAACTCGAGCAGTCGTGTTGGCCATTCGCGAGTTGACGCAGCAAACTGAGCCGGATTCAAAAACACGCGATCTGGCGGCGTTCATCGCATTGGCATTGTTAGCGATCGATGAGACCGTCGACGAATCCGTAACACCCTGGGAGAAAAGAGGTTACTGGCTCAAAGCCGACCGGTTCCGCCTCGAATGGGCCTGGGCAAGGCGCCTGGGCGAGGAGATGCGGGAAGCGGTCATCTCGGAGGATTGGGCCACAATCGCCGGGACCGCAGCTCAGGTCGCTGAGAAATTGGATCACGTCCGGCTTCCAAAGCGCAACGCGCTGGGAACTCCTTGGGAGGGCGCCTGGGAGCAGCTCAAAAAAAGAGCTGAAAGCTAACCGTTCAGACTTCTTCCGAACCAAAGCCGCCACCTCCGGGCGTCCGGATGCTCAGAACGTCCCCGCTTTGCAGGTAAAATATACCCTTGCCTGGCAATTCACGCTCCTCATCTTCTCGAATGAGCAGGTTTGCCCCCGATAGGCCTGGCGTACCACCCGATAACCCATACGGTCTTAATCGACGGCGCTCCGAAAGGAGGCTCGCCTGGGCATCCACCAGAACTCTTAGGTCGCGGCGAATGCCGTCGCCTCCACGAAAACGCCCCTGACCCCCCGAACCACGGCGAATTTCATATCGAAGAACCTGTAGCGGGTAAGCATATTCCAAAGCCTCTACGGGGGTGTTCAAGGTATTGGTCATATGGGAATGAACCGCCGAAGGACCGTCTCCCCATGGACGGGCACCCATCCCGCCGCCAATCGTCTCATAATAAGCGAACGGTGCACCGGCTTCCGAACGACCGCCAACAGTGACATTGTTCATCGTGCCCTGGCTGGCGGCGGGCACCAGTTGGGGAACGGCCTGAGCTAATGCGCCCAATAACACATCGACGATGCGCTGGGAGGTCTCCACGTTGCCACCCGCGACCGGGGCGGGCCGAACTGCGTTGACCACCGTTCCCTCCGGCGCAATGACGCGAACGGGCACCAGGCAGCCTGAATTGTTGGGCACATCCAGGCCAAGCAAACATCGAAACACATAATATACCGCCGATAAGGTGATGGCGAAGACGGCATTGACGCTTCCGGCCTGCTGCGGAGCAGAACCGGTGAAATCCACGGTGGCCTCGTCGCCTCGGATGGTGACCGCCACGGTAATCGGGACAGGCTGATCGGAAACGCCGTCATCGTCCAGGTAGTCGGTGAAGCGATAAGTCCCATCAGGGAGACTCTCGATCAGACGGCGGGTCATGCGTTCGGTGTATTCGAGCAGCCCCTGCATATAATCTTCCACTTCTTCAAAACCGTAGCGAGCGACCAACTCCTGGAAGCGGACGACACCGCGCTGGTTGGCGGCGATCTGGGCCCAGAGGTCTCCCGAACGCTCACCGGGGGTACGCACGTTGGCCAGGATCAGTTCCAGCAGGCCCTGATCCAATTCGCCGCAGGACACAAGTTTCATGGGCGGGATCACCAGACCTTCCTGGTAGATTTCGCGCGCTACAGGCATGGATCCCGAGGTCATGCCACCGATGTCTGCATGATGGGCCCGGCTGGCCACAAAACCCAGAAGAGGTTTTTCGCCAATGGAATGAGAATCGTCGCCCTCGGTAGGTTCGAAGACCGGCGTCACCATGGTGATGTCCGGAAGGTGTGTCCCGCCCCGATAAGGATCGTTCAGGACGATAACATCGCCCGGGCAAATGCCGGCTTTCTGGCCCGCGAACTTCTCGATGGCGGCAGCGACAGAGAGCGGCATAGAGCCAAGATGGACGGGGATATGAGCAGCCTGTGCAATCATATCGCCGCGGGAGTTGAACAGGGCGCAGGAGAAATCCTGCCTCTCTTTTATGTTGGGCGAATAGCTGGCTCTTTGGAGGACAACCCCCATCTCCTCGGCGATGGCGGCAAAGAGGTGCTTGAACACTTCCAGGCGGACGGGATCATGAGTCGAGCGAGGCATCAGGACAGGACCAATTTGGGTGAGATGCTCACGCCTTCATGGATGCTTTCGATGATCTCGGCAAGCAATGGCGCTATGGATAGGACCTGAATCTTCGAATGTCGCTTCTCCGGCGGGATGGGAACTGTATTGGTCACGACCAATTTCTCGATGCGATCGTCGGCATCCAGCAACTTAATCGCGGATGGGAGCAGGACAGGATGGGTTATCGAAAAGGAGGCTTTGCCCCGCGCCCCATGCTCGTAGAGAACATCGACCTGCTTTAGCACGCTGCCGCCTGCCATTAGATCATCGATGATAATGGGTCGCCTGCCGGTAATGTCTCCGACGACATGTGTGGTCTCCACCTCGCTGATGCCCATGCGGCGTTTATGCATAACGACCAATGGCAGATTGAGCAGCTCGGCGTAACGGCCGGCCAAACCGGCCCGGCCAACGTCCGGACTTACAATTGCGGCATTTTCAAATTCCGGCTGGCCGAAGTATTCGGACAAAAGGGGGACCGCTGATAATGGGTCGACCGGTATGTTGAAGAAACCCTGGATGGCGCGGTTGTGGATGTCCACGAAGATGACACGGTCCGCTCCCTGATTCTCAAGGAGGCTGGCAACCACGCGGGCGCTGATGGCTTCCCGGCCGCGGGCCATCCGATCCTGGCGGGCGTAAGGGAAATAGGGCATGACAACGCTGACGCTATGGACGCTTGCCCGGCGGAAGGCATCCAGGTACAGAAGCAGCTCAACCAGGTTGTCGTTTACCGGCACAGAACACGGTTGCACCAAAAAGATATCTTGTTCGCGAACTACCTCATCAATATTGACATGGATCTCGCTATCCGGGAGATGGCGAGTGGTTGACTTGCCCAGGGGGACCTGCAGGATATCCGCGATTTCCAAGGCCAATTCCGGATGAGCAGATCCGGTAAATATGCGCAGTGGGTGGGTAGGCATCGATTAATCTCCAATTCCCATAACTATGTTTTGCAATGGGTCAACAAAGGCATGATCCTCCGGGTTTACCAGTATGGTGGTGTCCGATCGAAGGATGATAGCGGGTCCTGGGATGCGATTTCCGGGCTTGAGCGCCTCTCCTCGGTAGAAAGGGGTGCTGACTTCGCCGCCGGAAAACACCACAGGCCTGTTTCTGACGAAGGCAAGATGCGGATCGGGGTCTCCCGGGGGCTGTTCGGCTATCTGCGGAGAGGGAACGGCCCCGGTTACACGAACCCGCAGATTAACGAATTCCAGAGGGGCCTCCAAACGAGCGTAGCCATATACACGCTTGTGGGCTTGATGGAATCGCTCTCTCAGATCTCCATCAAACGGCACGGTGAGCTCATAAGACTGGCCCCGATAGCGCACGTCAATCAGCTGCTCGATCTCGATTTGGTCCTGAGCGAAACCCTCGGACAACATATCGTCCACAGCGCGGGCGACCAGGGGACTCAAAGCAACCTCAAGGTCTTTGGGAGAGGTCCCATCGGCAAGCATAACCGTCTGAGTATAGTCTTTGACGACGTCGGCGGCGAGCATGCCAAAAGCAGAGAGCGTAGATGCGATCGGGGGGATCAGCACACGAGGAATAGCCAGGCGCCGGGCCAGGTCGCTGGCATGGAGGCCACCGGCGCCGCCGAAAGAAAGCAAAGTGAAGTCGCGTGGGTCATTCCCCCGCTCAACCGAGATCACCCGCAAGGCACGCTCCATGTGGGCATTGGCGATTTCGATCACCCCCAGGGCCACCTCTGAGGGGCCCAAACCGAGCTGCTTTCCGAGCTCCCCCAGGACATATTGGGCACGCGAAGCATCCAGAGGCATGCGACCGCCGAGGAAACTCCCCGGGTCCAGACGGCCTAAAACCAGATGCGCATCAGTGACAGTGGGCTTGCTCTCAGAGACCGGGCGGCGAGCATAGCAGGCCGGGCCGGGATCCGCGCCGGCGCTCTCCGGCCCGACACGCAAGACACCACCCAAGTCCACGCGGGCAATGGATCCGCCGCCGGCACCGATGGTGTGAATATCGAGAACCGGGATCCGAATGGGATGGCCACCAATGATGGATTCCGTCGTTACCCGAGGCTCGCCATCGATCAGAGATACGTCCGTGGATGTGCCGCCCATATCGAAGGTGATGATTTTTAAATCAGGATCTCTGTCTGCTGCCTGATCACGATCACCGGGATAGCGGGCATTGAAGGCACGTTCAGCGATATAACGAGAGCCCACCACGCCACCGGCGGGACCGGATAGAATGCAGCGCACTCCGGAACGGCGAGCTTCGCCCGTGCTGATGATGCCGCCGTTGGATTGCATTACACGCAACTGGCTGCCCCCGGATTCTGATTCCAGGTGGGCCAGATAGCGGTCGAGAACCGGCGAAATATAGGCATTTACGACAGTGGTGCTGGTACGCTCGTATTCACGAAATTCGGGCAGTATCTCGCTGGAGGCCGAGACGAAATAACCCGCGGATTTTAGCTGCCCAGCGACCAGTCCTTCGTGCTCCGGGTGCAGAAAGGAGAACAGCAGGCAAACCGCGACGGACTGTACGTTTTTCAGTTTGAGGTCCTGGACCAGCGATTCCACCTGAAGTGGATCGAGAGGCGTGAGCACCCGGCCGAGATAGTCCACACGCTCATCGACTTCCAGCCGCAGCGCGGCAGGGATGAGCGGCGGTGGCGGATCAACGGTGAAGTCGTATAGAGCCGGACGATTTTGCCGGCCAATTTGGAGCACGTCTCGAAATCCACACGTGGTGATCAGGGCGGTCGACGCCCCCTTGCGCTCCAAGAGCGCATTGGTTGCGACCGTGGATCCGTGGATAATATAGGCCTGTGCGATGGCAGTTCCGGAGGAGGCGAGGCGCTCAAGACCCTGAAGGACAGCCTTGGCAGGATCTTCAGGTGTGGACAGGAGTTTAAAAGTTGTGATTTGCCCACTGTCCGGATGAAAGACCACGAAATCCGTAAATGTCCCTCCTATGTCGACACCTATGCGGATCCCATGCTTGGAGGCCATGTTCAATTTGCGAGGGGCGCGGCGGCCTTCCTGGCTGCAAATAAGTCGTCTCGGTAAAAGCCTATTGGGCTGAGCTCGTGGAACTGGTTGAAAGGCGCCAGATGCTTGCGGACATCAACACATAAGTGACATTTCCCAGCATAGCCATAGCGCAAAGGTTTATAACCGTAATCACGATGAGCCATGGTGAACAGGCCATAGGGCCCATCGCTGACGAGAATGTCAATTAACGATGGATAGCGGCCAGATTGAAATTCGGAAAGGACTTCAGGCAGGTCATGCCAATCACCCACGCTCAGTCCTCCACAGAAACCGGAGATAAAGTTGCCGTACAGGTCAAAATGGGAGTGTTCCGGGTATAGAATCTCCGCCCGGCAGTGCTCGCCCTTGAAGAAAGACAGGGGCTTCCTGGAAGTCAGGTAGCCTAGAAGGAATCCCGAACGCCCACCGGGAATCAGACCGTAACCTTCCCAGAACATCAAACCAGCCGGTTTAGCGCCATATGATTCGACGTAATGTTTCAAGGGCGTCGTATTCTCCACACCGAAGCGCACAATCTGGTCCAGCCATTCCGGTAAATAGACGATGACGCCTTGCTGGCCGAAGACGTCCAGAGCGATGGCAATGGCCAGGAGCGTACGCTTGGGAGGAATCATCTCGGCGTGAAATGGAGAACAGCTAATCAGTATGGCCGCTAAACCCGCTTCGTGCAACGCTCGGAAGCGCGTCACGACCAGATCGCGATTAACGCACCAGCCGGCATTGGTTTCACAATAGCAGGGGATGCCCAAATGCGCGGCGATCTCGGTGGCCTGGAGCAGGAGGGGAAAATTCAGGAATGGCTCGCCTCCAGTCAGATGTACTTGGATTGGCTGGGGCCAGATGAGGGTGGTTTGGAGGGCTTGCTGAACCGTTTCAGGTGAGATCCAATCGACCCATTGTGGACCGCCATTATAGAGGCAGTGCGCGCAAGCGCACTGGCATTTATAAGATAGCACCAGGCCCAGGTCGTTTGGATGGAGCGGTTGGTTGG
>DASQQR010000353.1:0-4757 GCA_035643335.1 Anaerolineales bacterium | reverse complement strand
GATAAGGTGTGGTTCAGCACGAAAAGGATCCTTTGATCCCCCTGCCAGCGCTCAGCGACCTCAACGCGCGGCGGTGCGATGATCGGGGGCTGCACTCCGGCGAGCCCTAACAGCCACCTGGCCAGTGTATCGTAAAGATAGGAGTCACCTACAGTACCAACGTAAACGGCCAGGCCCCGTCCAAGGTTGTTGAGGGTAATGGCCGGCTTACCAGCGAAGTAATCACTCGTGTACCGGGCAACCACCTGGGCACCGCGCGGTTCAAGGACATCACACCATATCCTGGCAAAGGGAGGGTCACAAACCTGGAGGTCAAACGCAGAGAACTCCAGGGTTTGATATACGCCAGACGGAAGAGAGACACACTCTTCAATTTCCACTCCGCAAACGCCCGACAACAACCCCGGCAAGGGTTGCTCCACCATCGCACCAGATTCATCTTTCACGCCGCTACGAGAGGTAACTACCAACACCCCCCCAGCCTCCACAAACTGGCGAAGATCCCGGGCGACCTCCTCTGGGAGGATATGCAGGGCAGGCGCTACCACTATTTTATAGCCGGACAGATCAGCGCCCGGGTAGAGGATATCAATACCTGTGTGGCGATGAAAGAAAGCCTGAAAGAGGTCGTGGAAATGTTCGGAATAGTCAAATTGAGGGTTATTAGGCTGTATGTGGAAGGCAAAGCGGGCCGGGTAAGACAATAGCATAGCTACAGCCGGCTTGACAGCCGAGCCAAAGATAGACTCAGCAATTTTCTCGATCTCTGCACCCATGCGCCTAATTTCAGCGTAACGACGACCAGGACGCCCATGCGTATCCAACAAACCATGCCAGTATTGTTCGGCGCCTCTGCGGGCGGTGCGCCAGCGGAAGAACAGGATCCCGTCAGCACCATGGGCAATCGATTGATAAGCCCAGAGACGCAGCTCGCCGGGTTTTGGAGGCACACCCATCATCTCCCAGCCACCTGCTCCAGCTTGCTGTTCGATGACCCAATAGTTGCGGTGCTTCAATCCGCGCATCGTGCAGTGAGCGAGGGCCAACCTGCTCGGTTCGACGTCCGCCTGCATATTCCACTGCGTACGCGGGTAGTTATCCAGGGAGACAAAATCCAGCTCGCGCGCCAGGTCGAAATAGTCGATTTGATCGTAATCGAAACCCATCAGGTTATGGGTGACGAAATGTGAGGGGCAGTTCTGCCGGATGATCTCGACCTGCACCTGCTGAAATGCCCGGTAGGAATCCGAAGAAAAGCGATAAAAATCCAGAGCCAGCCCGGGGTTAGGTGAGCCCCCGCTTTGGAGAGGGAGCGGTATCTCCTCCCAATCAGCATAAATATGGCTCCAGAATTCGGTGCCCCACGTTTGGTTTAACTTCTCGAGGCATCCATAACGCTGGTGGAGCCATTGGTGAAATGCGCGGGCACACACCGGGCAGTAACAACGATCGCCAAACTCATTGTCAATTTGCCATCCGATTACTGAAGGATGATGGCAGTAGCGAGTGGCCATCTGACGCACAATACAGCGGCAGGAATCCAGATAGTCGGGGTTATTCGGGCAGTATTCGCGACGGTTGCCATAGGTCAGACGGTGCCCATCCTGACCAACTCGAAAGGCTTGAGGAAGTTTATGCATCAGCCAGGGAGGTGGCGAAGCAGTGGGTGTTGCGAGAACAACCTGTATAGCATGGGTGGCCAGAGAGTCAATGGCGCGATCGAGCCAGTCAAATTCGAACCGCCCATCCCGAGGTTCCAGCTTAGACCAGGCGAAGTCCGCCAAACGCACCACATTAAAACCAGCCTCAGCCATCAGAAGGGCGGCTTCCGGCCAGTATTCCTCCGGCCATTGTTCGGGGTAGTAATCAACGCCAAAGTAGAACATAGGAGCACGCCTAACCCTTAAGCGCGCCGGCAGTTAATCCGGAAATGAAATACCGGGAAGCCATCCAGAATACGATCAGGACTGGCAGCATGGCCAAGGCGGTGCCAAACATTAACACACCATAATCTCCACCCCGGTAAGGGTCGCCGCGCAAGATTTGCAACGCCAGGGGCAAGGTTGAAATCTCAACCTTCTTGAGCACCACCAAGGGATACATGAAGGCATTCCAGCTGCCCATAAAGGACATAATACCCAGCGCTCCATAAGCCGGACCGAGGAGCGGCGCCACTATCCTGAAGAAGATCGTGAATTCCGAACAACCATCCACTCGCGCTGCGTCCAGGAGCTCTGGAGAGATATTGGATGAGATGTATTGGCGCATCCAAAAAATCCCAAAGGCCGTCACGGCGCCGGGTATAATCAGCGCCTTGAGATCATTCACCCAACCCAAACGGCTGATAACAATGAACCAAGGGATCAACATGACCAATGAGGGAACCATCATCGTGCCAAGCATCAACGCAAACAGCTGATCGCGGCCCGGGAATTTATACATGGCAAAGGCGTAACCACCCATCGAGCAGAAGAATAAGGTGAGCAACGTGGAGATCGTGGCCACAATAGTGCTGTTCAAGAAGTTCCTCCAGAAAGGGATCACCTGGAGCATGTTCTGGTAATTGGCGACCAAGTTGTTTCCGG
Source organism: Anaerolineales bacterium (assembly GCA_035643335.1). Lineage (GTDB taxonomy): Bacteria > Chloroflexota > Anaerolineae > Anaerolineales > UBA4823 > DASQQR01. The sequence continues at coordinate 2,172 of DASQQR010000353.1, read as the reverse complement.
GGAGAAAGGGTGGCGGGTAGCGGAAAATGGTCTGGGTGTTATGAGTAGACAGAATCACCATCCAATAGAAAGGCAAAAAAGAGAGAATTCCCCCGGCGATCAGGACCGTATACAGCAAAACCTTGGTAATCAAGGGCTTCATTCTTGATTGGGGTAACCGAGAAGAATAAGCAGTTCGCATGGCAGGCGTCTCCGAACTTAGAGATCACAAATGACTTGGCGATTTGCCAAATAATTTCAGATTGGCGGCTGATAGCAGTATGATGATGGCACAAATCACATAAGCCAGGGAGGAGGCATATCCTAAGTGCCCTTTAACAAATGCCTCGTTATAAAGATAGAGGGACAAGGTCAAGCCAGCATGGTTAGTGCCTCCTAAGGTTTGCATCCAGGTCAAGAGATAAGGCTCATCAAAGATCGTTATGCCACCGACGAACGAAAGGATCAGGGTGAACAAGATCACCGGTTTGAGCAGGGGCAAGGTGATGTAACGAAAGATCTGCGGATAACTGGCCCCATCGATTTTGGCAGCATCATACAGTTCTTCGTCAATACCCTGCAGTCCAGCCAGGTAGATCACCATATTCCATCCGGTCCAACGCCAGACGAAGAGGAGGATGATAGCCGGTTTAATCCAGAACCCAGTACCACCCCACCAATCGATTGGCGGTAAACCCACGGTCTTTAGCCCGTAGTTGATCAGGCCGAAGCGAACACCGTACATGGTCATGAAAACAAAGGCCACGGCGACTGAGGAGGTCACCATCGGGGTGAAGTAAATGGCCTCGAAGAACCCCCGAAATTTAACCAGCCCCGAATTGAGGATGAAAGCCAAGATCAACGCCAGAATGAGCATCGGGACGTGAGCGGCCACCCAAATCAAGATCGTATTCCAGAACGAGGTCCAGAACAATCGATCCTGAAACAGGGAGGTGTAATTCCTCACGCCCTGGAATGACGCGGGACCATGACCGGTCCAGCGAGTGAGGCTTAAGTAGAATGAGAAGAGAACCGGAAACAAGCCGAACACCGCGAAGAGAATATAAAAAGGAGAAATGTAAACGTAGGCAACCCAGTTCTTCTTTACTTCATGCCACCAGAGGGGTGATTTCCTCACCCGGGGAAGGGCTACAGCTTCGACGGCGCTCATGTTTGATCCTTTCTTTCCCTCAGAAAGAGGTTGAAACAGAGGAGGTCCTCGACCTGCTGGGCAAGTCGAGGACTCTCGGGTCTCAGTCTCCCAACATCTCCATCAAGAGCTCTCGATCTTGAGCGGTGGCGTCCAGGATGGCTTGTTCAGCCCGTACCAGGGTCTCTTGAGGATCCAGGCCCTGGTCCAGCATAGCAGCGACTTCGGAGTTGAAAGCCACTTCTGCAGCCGCATCCAGCGGAGTGGTGAAGATCTTGCCCGGTGATGTGGCAATCTCCGTCCACAAGGCACGCGTTTTTTGGCCGCCAAAATAGAAGTCAGCCTCTTGATAAAGGGGGTTGTCCCAGGCGGGCATGTAGGCCGGGAAATAGTCCACGGAAACGAACATCCGATTCTGCGCGTCGGCGCTGGCCAGCGCGTACTCCACGAAGGCCCAGGCGGCTTCCTTGTTCTGGCTTTGCTCGGGAATCGCCAGGAAGGATCCACCCCAGTTTTGCAGCGGATCCTCAGGAATTGGGATGACGCCCCAGTTCCCCGCACCCTGCGGATCGATAAAGGATTTCAGGAACCCGCCAAACCAGCATCCGGCAATTTGAGTGGCGATCTGGCCGTTGGCCAACATGGAATACCATTCCTCGACCCAGTTCGCAACCCGGGCGTCCAATCCCAAATTCCGGGCCTGTTGAGCGTATTGCAGCAATTGCAATGTTTTCGGATTGTTGATGGTTACATCGTAGTTTTCGTCAAAGAAGTTCTTGTGGGCAAAATAGATATAGGGAATCTGGCTGGCATTATCCATCCAGAAAACGTTATTAGCAGGATCATTCACCTGTTGGCCTACCTGGATATATTTCTCCCAGGTACTGAGCAACTCTGCTACCGCCTCGGGATCCGAGGGCAAACCGGCTTTTTCGAAAATATCGCGGCGGTAAAACATCGAAGCGGGACCGATATCCCAGGGAAAGGCTATCAAATGCCCATCCGGGGTCATGGCCTGGTCCCATTTATAGGGCACGATGTCC
>DASQQR010000352.1:0-3310 GCA_035643335.1 Anaerolineales bacterium | reverse complement strand
TCAGCACGATCTTAAACACTGAACGGCTGAGCACAGTAATGTAGATCATCTCCTTTACTCAAGAAATTGCCCTGCGCTTTACCTCTAGAGAGGACGAATATACCACAGAACAATTCCCCTCTCAACGCACCTTCCAGCTCTATTGCCTCATAAATATGTCAGGTGCAGCCTCAAAGCGCGCTGAGCGCAGGCTGCGCAAAAGATAAGGTGCTTTTCCGGAGAATGAGGAGGCCGGTGGACCATAGACGATCTTCCCGGTTGCTCCAAGCAAACCGAAGGTTTGCCGCAACCGGGAAGATTAACATGTATAATGAGTGAAGGGTACAAAGCAAATTTGGAGATATTCGGCGAGTGAGACCCCTGAGGTCTCTGAGGATAATATTGTGCGAAAGTGTGTACGCGGACTTCAGTTTAGAATGCAAAAAGTAATTCTCGGAAACCCCTGGGGTCTTGAAGGAGAATCTATATGCGAAAATTATTCCTCTTCATGATGGTAACCCTCGATGGCTTTTTTGAAGGACCGAATGGTGAAATCGATTGGCATAACGCAGATGAGGAATTTAATGAATTCGCCATCCACCAGACGAGTGAAGTGGGCGCCCTATTATTTGGGCGTAAGACTTATGAGTTGATGGCAAGTTACTGGCCAACCGAATCCGCCAAAAACGATGATCCGGTCGTCGCCGGGCTGATGAATAGTCTTCCCAAGATTGTGTTTTCAAAAACCTTGGATAAAGTGGGATGGGACAATTCAAGGCTGGTAAAAGATCAAATTGCCGAAGAAGTTACCAGACTGAAGAGCCAACCAGGTAAAGACCTGGCCATCTTCGGCAGCTCTAACCTGTGCATAAGCCTTATGCGAATGGGCCTGGTGGATGAGTTTCGTATCATGGTGAACCCGGTTGTGTTGGGTCGTGGCCATACATTGTTCGGCGGCATTAAAGATAAACTGGACTTGAAACTGCTAAAAACGAGGTCGTTTCGCAATGGCAATGTCTTACTTTATTACCAACCAGTCGGAAATTAGACAATTTAGGAGCAGTCATTGGCCTTTGCCCTGTGACCTCTTTCTCAAGCCGCAGAATCTTGATTTGGCTCCAAAACCCGCCTTCTGCCACCCGAGGGGATATTGATCGGGGTCACGTACACCCCTTGGATGCGCGAGAATCAGAAATAGACAATCTACATGCAATTTGTCATATGCCACAATATGACAAAAAACACTTGATTCCGGCAATACGGTTGGATAAGATAGCCTAAATCACCGGGATTCCTTGCATATTTAGGCTCGCCGTGCTGAGTTGCACAATGGCAGGGGTACGCTCTCCCGCACCACGAGGAAAGCGTTTTTATTTTAATTAATTCGAATGAGCAGGAGAGAAGGCAGAATCTTAGGTGTTCATAATGCGACAACTTGCTGGCAAAAGGCTGAATAAAAGAACAGAGGTGTCCAATGAGCATTCTTATTAATATTGTTCCTTTTGCTGCACTTACCCTTTTGTGGCTCGGTTTCGTGGCCGCCATGATTTTCAATCGCGAGATTCTTGATGCGCTTTGGCAGTCTTTCCGCGGCCTTCCCCTCCTGGTTCAGCTGGCCGTAGCGCTTTTCACGCTCCCAATAGTATTGGGGCTGTAGATCTGGGAAACCTCCTGGCCATTGTGGCTGCGCCTGCTCACGATAGCCGGGCTCGCATGGGCTACAGTCTATAGGTTCTTTCCGGGCTAACTTTGACTTAACTGCACTCAATTGTTTTGACCAAAAGGAGATCTCTAATGACGAATCGTGTGATAAACCTGCTTGCCTTTGCTGTTCTAACGCTCTTATGGGTGGGCTTCATCGCCGCTCTGCTCTTCAACCGGGAGATGCTGGACGTTGCGTGGCAATCGTTCCGTGGTTGGCCCCTGCTTGTTCAAATCGTTGTGGGGCTGCTGGTTCTTCCGGTAACGCTGGGTTTGTGGATCTGGGAGACCTCCTGGCCCTTGATTGTGCGTCTGATCCTGGTGATTGGCCTTGCCTGGGTCACTGGTTACACTTTCTTTCCAAGAAAATCAGGTCCGCAAACGGGAACCACCCCGGTGGAGCCGTGATCCTTATATTGCTGGCCGAAACGGACAAGCTACACATTCTCATCAATAACCTCGGCGGCCTGTACAACGACCGCTGGGAAACGGACGATGGGTGCGAGGCGACGCTGGCCATGAACCTGCTCGGTCCATTCACCTTGACGGAAGCCCTGCTGCCGGCATTACGAAGCAGCGCTCCCGCACGCATCATCAACGTCGCCTCTCAGGGATACTCCATGTGGAAGGGAGATCCTTTTGCGGATATCCAAACCACCCAATCCTATATCGGTGGCAATGCCTATGCGCGCTCGAAACTGTTGAACATCCTTTGGACCTTCGCCCTGGCAAGAAGGCTCGAAGGGGCTGGGGTTGTGGCCAATGCCATCCATCCAGGAACGGCATGGACAGCCCAGACGCAAAGCAGTGAGGCACGCATATTCCCTCCCGGTATGTGGCCATTCTGGCCGCTCCTACGCCTCTTTCAGCGCAGCGGTTCCCCCGAGAAGGCGGCGCGGACATCGATTTACCTGGCGAGCGCCCCAGAGGGGGCCAACTTTACCGGCCAGTACTTTGAGAGCAGCACCCGTCCAAAGAAGCTACCTGCAGAGTTGATAGACCCAACCAACCAGGATAGGACCTGGGAGCTGGCAGAAGCGCTCGTCCGGCGGGCTCTCACGGTTGTTCCAGTCCCTGGTGAGCGAATAAAGATCCTGAACATCACGCAAAACAAGGAGAAGCAAAGATGAAACTTCTGATCGGTGCCGTCCTCGTCATCCATGGATTGATTACAGCTTTTCAGTCTGGTGGCAGCTTCGGCTCCACCCCTTCCAGTGGGCTCCAAAATCCATCCTGGGTGAATTGGTGGCAGGTTAACCTGGGCCGCTCCTGGCTGCTTTCATGGCTTGGCCTGGAGAGAACCCCTGTCACCTGGATTGGCGGAATGCTGTGGTTGGTTGGCGGGATTGCCCTGGCGGCGGCAGGTCTGGGTGTCTTGGGTTTTATCATTCCAACAGAATGGTGGCGAAGCTTGGCCATTGCGGGAGCTGCCATCTCCCTCTTCATGCTGGTGGTCTACTTTCATCCATTAACCATTATTGGGGGCGGATTGAGCCTCGCCATCCTGGTTGCGCTGCTCTGGGCGCATTGGCCACCTGCAAACCTCGTCCCATAGCCATCGTTGAGCACAGAATCTCTTCCGGAAATTGAGCAACGAACCAGTGAATCTATCTCTTGCGGCATTTCGCCA
>DASQQR010000351.1:0-4479 GCA_035643335.1 Anaerolineales bacterium | reverse complement strand
GCTTCTTTCTGGGAAAGCTCAGATTCCGTCCTTGCTTCTGCCCACTCATCCAATAATGGCGCCAGCCATTCGGGATTACCCAATTCGATCGCCTGCAAGAGCAAATCGAAGAAGCGATTGAGTTGACCGGAAAAACTCTCCCTGACACCTTCTCCTCTCGCTAATTCCTGGGAAACTTTAGTAATCCATTTCGACCGGATCTGGCTTAATAGCTCGACCGCACTCATTGCCTATGCATTTCGTTCCATTGATCCCAGTAGACTTGTACTCCTCGAGAACTCTGTTTTCCGCCGGGAAGCGAACAACCCGTCGCGGGCATACGCGCAGAACCAAGACATCTATTTTGCGCATACATAGAGTAGAACGAATTAGAACAGGTTTTGTTACCGGTTTCCGACTAACCAAGTTGCAAGGGTTTGCCCCACGATCTGGAGACTACGGGCAGAAACCTTATCCACGGTATCTTCAGTTGTGTGCCAATAAGGGTAATCAAAATCGATCAGATCAGCGGCGGGAATACCAGCCTGCAGAAAGGGTGTGTGATCATCGAGCATATTGTACTTGGGCACAGGGATAAATTCAGCGGAGTAACCTAGATCAGCAGCCTGCTTCCAGATTTCTACAGATAACGTTGGGGTCGAATTCCGCTCCATATAAATATTCAGATCCGCGTCGCCAATCATGTCCACGATGATTGCAGCGTCTGGCTTTCCCTGCAATCCATCTACAAATGCTCTGGAACCCAAAATCCAATCCCAACTGGGAATATTTCCGTTATCTTCGGCATCAAAAAAGACCAGCCAGACATTTTTCTGCAAATCTCGGGGTAGAATACGAGCTAATTCCATCAAAACCGCAACCCCGGAGGCACCGTCGTTCGCTCCTGGTACGGGCCGCGAGCGTTTGGAAGGTTCACGATCCTGATCCGCCAACAGACGAGAATCATAGTGTGCTCCTACGATGATCCAGGGCAAATCCGAATCCTGGGAGGAAGGCCGCCTGGCGATGATATTCTTTACTGGATGGCCCATCATGGCAGTATCCTGGAGGCTGGTTCGCCACCCCGCCGCTGCCAATTCGGACGTTATCCAGTCAATGACCCGGGTGTGAGCCTCGCTTCCCGGAACGCGTGGCCCTAAACCAGTTTGATAGCGTACGTCCTCCAGCGCACGGTCACCATCGAATTGAGACGGCGCACCGCCTGCTCGGAAACCGAAGTAGTACACTCCCCAGGCAGAGAAAAGTAGCAGGAAGGCGCCAAATCCAAAAATCAAATGCTTTTTATTGAATCGAGAGTTCACACCAGCCTCTTGATGGTCACGCGCTACCGGCTTTATAGGTTTCCAATGCCGCCCAGAAATTGCTCCAGATCCGATCGTGCGCGTTCGACGTAAGCTTTCGCACGTTGCCTCTTATCCCGCCTCACGCCGTCCTCCAAAGCCGGCAAGATTCCGAAATTCGCTTTCATCGGCTGAAAATCTGCCGCGCTGGCATGCGTAATATAATGGCATAGGGCGCCAAACATAGTAGTAGAAGGAAATTCGATCATTTTCATCCCATTAATTAGCCGGGATGCATTCCATCCAGCCAACAATCCCGTCGCGAAATTGCCTACGTATCCCTCCACACCCGTAATCTGGCCAGCGAAAAACAAATCCCCCCTCTTCCGGAATTGCAGGGTTGGGTGTAAGAGCGCTGGCGAATAGATAAATGTGTTGCGGTGCATTTGTCCAAAGCGGACGAATTGAGCCCGTTCCAGCCCAGGAATCAGCCGGAATACACGACGCTGCTCAGGAAATCTCAGATTGGTCTGAAACCCCACCAAATTGTACAGGGTGCCCGCAAGATTGTCCTGGCGTAGCTGGACCACGGCGTACGGGCGCGTTCCAGTCCGCGGGTCCGTGAGTCCGACCGGCCGCATCGGCCCAAAAGCCAGGGAGTTCCGTCCCCGACGAGCAAGTATTTCAACCGGCAGGCAACCTTCAAAAAAATGATGAGCACCGGCACGCACGCCCATGTCCATATCTTTCTCGAAATCCTTCAGTTCGATGCGTTCCGCCCCCAGCAGAGCATCCACAAAGGCACCATATTCCTGGGCTGTCATCGGGCAATTAATATAATCCCCCGTTCGTCGTACCCCCCTTCCATACCGAGATGCCCGAAATGCTACCGACATGTCAATCGAGTCCTGGGCCACGATGGGCGCAATAGCATCATAAAAATACATGTGCTCCTGTCCGCTTAAGCTCGAGATTTCCACGGACAAGCGCTGTGAAGTGAGCGGGCCGGAAGCGATCACAACCGGGCCATCAGGGATACCAGTGACTTCCTCTCGAATCAATTTTATGTTGGGATGGTTATCAATACTCCGCGTCACTCGCTGAGCAAATAAATCCCGGTCAACGGCGAGAGCGCCACCAGCCGGAACCGCGGTTTCATCTGCGATCTGAATAAGGAGAGAGTCCAGCCGCCGCAACTCCTGCTTCAGTAATCCTGCCGCACGATCAGGCAAGTTCGATCCGAGCGAATTCGAACACACCAGCTCCGCCAGTTGCGGGCCCGTATGAGCCCCCGTCTCGACATGGGGCCGCATCTCGTAAAGAGATACCTTTAAACCGTGTTTCGCCGCCTGCCAGGCAGCCTCACAGCCCGCCAGGCCTCCACCGACAACAATCAAATCAGGCATTCAACATCCCAATCTTCCCCTCTCCCTAACTGTCTACGAAATTGTACCAAATCCACACCGGGTTGGATTATAATGGCTATACGAATCTCTTAGCTCGGGAGATCGTCATGGTCGACTTATTACATTTGTCATCCCGGATCCCTATGGAATTAGGGTGGCAGATTTTCCCGATTGGTGCTATAAGTATAGTGTAGATCTACTAAATAGGAGTGAAAGTATCATGATACAAGGCTTGGGCGCACCCGAATTGATCATCATTTTGGTTATTGTCCTCGTGCTATTCGGTGTTGGCCGGATCAGCAAGATCGCTGGCGAAATGGGCAGCGGCATTCGCGCCTTTAAGGACGGCTTGCAAGGCAGCGACACGGACAAAGATAACCCAGAAGAGGAAACTCCGAAGGAAGAGTAGGGCCCAATAGCTTAGCAACCCGAAAATATTCCGCAGGTCAGCCAACCACCCCTGCGGGCCGTTTCCCGTCCCCGGAAACGGCTTTTCACTTTTAATCAGGGGAATAACTTTCCGCGTCCACAGAGAACCGCGCGAAACTCGAGATATTAAGTATGATCAGCTAGTGACATTTTTCACTATTCTGTCCGCATCATTTGTGCTAATGTGTCTTTAGTTAAACCTTGTGCGATTTGGGCAATCGGAAAGTGAGTCCATTTCTCGATCAGCCATTGGTCTTGCCATGAAATATATAGCCGAATTTCGTGACGCAGAGTTGGTCAGGCGTGTCTTAGAGGAAATCCGCCAAGCCGCCACACATCACTGGGTCGTAATGGAAATGTGCGGGGGGCAGACCCACGCGATCCTGCGCCACGGCCTCGACCAACTTCTGCCTCCTGAGATCGAGCTGGTGCATGGACCAGGTTGCCCGGTTTGTGTAACCTCCCTGGAACTTATCGAAAAGGCACAATCCATCGCCTCTAGAGCAGACGTGATTCTCACCACGTATCGAGATATGCTGCGTGTTCCGGGCTCAAAACGGGATTTATTCTCAGTCCGGGCTTGCGGTGGAGACGTTAGAGTAGTCTATTCACCACTTGACGCGGTAAGAATTGCCCAGTCGCGACCGGACCGCGAAATCGTATTCTTCGCCACCGGGTTTGAAACCACGGCACCCGCCAACGCTATGAGCGTTCTTCAAGCCAAGTCCCTCGGGCTAAAGAACTTCAGCATCCTTGTATCCCAAGTACGTGTTCCCTCAGCGATGAGGGCGATGCTAAGTTCGCCCCACAACCCGGTTCAAGGATTTCTGGCAGCTGGTCACGTGTGCGCAGTCATGGGCTACTGGGAGTATCTGTCCATTGTGCAAGATCATGGCGTCCCCATCGTCGTTACTGGCTTTGAGCCTTTAGACATCGCCCAGGGAATACTCCATCTCGTCCAGATGCTCGAAACAGGATTTGCAGAGGTCAAAAATGCCTATTCACGCGCCGTGACCTTAAGGGGGAACGAATCTGCACAGCACGCGCTCAAGAAAGTATTCTGCAAGTGCGACCGGAATTGGCGCGGCATCGGGGTTATCCCAAAAAGCGGCTTGACGCTAAAACCTGGATACGCGGAATTCGATGCAGAAAAAAAGTTCCAATTCTGTGATGTCCCTCTCGAAGAAGAACAGTCTTGTATTGCTGGTCAGTTTCTTCAAGGCTTGAAGAAGCCGCCTCAATGCGAGGCCTTTGGCATCCGCTGTTCGCCAGAGAGGCCCTTAGGAGCCCTAATGGTCTCCAGCGAAGGGACCTGTGCGGCGTATTACCGCTACCGCAGGCATTTGCTGGCCATAGTCTAAATT
>DASQQR010000350.1:0-4697 GCA_035643335.1 Anaerolineales bacterium | reverse complement strand
TGGACAGACGTGGTAGCTACCAATGTCCTTTTCGATCGCGCCTTGAATATGATCTTCGAGGCCGTACATGGATCTCAATTTGGACCGCTGAGCCAGCGCGCTGCCAAGATCCTCCAGGAAGAACGCTTTCACCGCATTTACGGGGATAGCTGGTTAGCACGTTTGTCAAAAAATAATGGCCAGATGCGTGAGCAGTTGGGTAAATCACTGGCCAGAGCCTGGGCACTGGCGGATGCCTGGATCGGGCCTTCCCATGATCCGGCTACCCAACCACTGGTGAAAGCCAGGATCCTCACCACCTCTCCAGGTGCAATACGGGAACAATGGCTGAGACAAGTTAAGCACCTGGTGGAAAAACACGGTTTCAGCACGAATTTTCCTCAACTAGACTGGGCACATTGGGATTCAGGACGGCGGGAGATCGCCAATGTCTGAGAGCCCCGAAGACCAAATTGTTCAAACCGGAGGCGTTCCCTGTGCATTTTGCGATTCGACCGATACTGAACTTATCGCCCTGTTCGGTCAATTTCTGCTCAGTTCCCAATTCTACTGCAACAACTGCCATAGCGTATTCGAAGCCGTTCGCTGGAAGGCACCTTCTTCTGGCGAGGCAGATCAGAAAAATAAAGGAGACTGATGGAATTTAGAACCCTGCTTTTTGATTTACAGGATGGCATTGCCACCATCACCCTGAACAGGCCCGAGGTGCTCAACGCCGTCAACATGGAAATGCGCCAGGACTTCACCGGCCTGACGGAACGCCTGTTCTTCGATAACGATATCCGGGTAATCATCTTCACTGGTGCAGGCCGGGGGTTCTCTTCTGGCGGAGACATCGGCCACTTTGAGCAGCCCTGGATAACCCCCTTGTTTCGAGCCAACAGCCGGCGGCTGACCAAATTCTTTGACGATCTGGAGGCCCTGGAAAAACCGGTCGTTGGCGCCATCAATGGGCCGGCCACCGGGGCAGGTCTGGAATTGGCCCTGGCCTGCGACATCTGCATTGCCTCGGAGCAGGCCACTTTCGGCTTCCGGGAGAACTATATCAGTTTGATCCCTGGCGTGGGCGGCTGCGTTCGCCTGGTGCGCCTGGTTGGGCTGCAGAAGGCCAAGGAGTTGATCTTCACGGGCAAAATGATCTCTGCCGAAGAGGCCCACGCCATCGGCCTGGTCAATCAAGTGACGCCTGCCGAACAGCTCATGGTCGAAACGCGCGGCTTCGCTTCTGCACTGCTCAAGCGTGCCCCTCAAGCGATGGGTCTGGCCAAGAAGATCCTGAATATCGCCGTCAACGTAGATAGCACATCGGGCATCGCCATGGAAGGTCTGGCGCAGAGCATCCTGATTAAGACCGAGGACCACCAGGAAGGACTGCAAGCCTTCCGCGAGAAACGTAAACCGGATTTCCAGGGTAAGTAGCCGCATGCATCCACCTTATCCGGTCATTGACGCTCACGTCCACATCGCACCCTGGGAACAGGTGCTGCCGGACGCCGCCGCGCTCATGTCTGCTGGGAGAGAGGATTTCGAAATCGCCCGGGCGATTTGCCGCGACCCGCACAGGCTGGTGGCAGAAATGGATAAGCGCGGCATCGAAAAACTGGTGATGATCAATTACGTCACACCGGAGGTGGTCGGCTTCACCGAAGCGGCCAATGAGTTCTCAGCGCGCATGGCCAGACCTTACCCCGGGCGGCTCATCCCCTTCGGTGGGATTGACCCCCGGCGCGTTCCCGATGTGGGGTCCGAGATGGACTACTTGCTCGGTGATCTGGAGTTGAAGGGCATCAAACTCCATCCACCGCACCAATTCTTCCACGCCAACGACTACCTCAACGGGGGCGAACTGCGGGGACTCGCCACGGTCTACGAGAAAGCCATCGAGTATAGCGTTCCCGTCATGGTGCACACCGGGACGTCTGTATTCCCCCGCGCGCGCAACAAATACGCTGACCCCATGGATCTGGATGACGTGATCGTGGACTTCCCCGACCTGAAATTGATTATCGCGCATGGCGGCCGGCCATTATGGATGGACGACACCTTCTTCTTGTTGCGCCGTTCCCCCAACGTCTTCCTGGACATCTCCAGCGTACCGCCCAAAAAACTGCTAGAGTATTTCCCATGGATCGAACGCGTTGCCGATCAGGCAATGTTCGGGTCCGACTGGCCCGGACCGGGCGTAAAAGACTTATCTACGAATATTGAAGATTTCTACGATTTGCTACTCTCGGATGAGACCAGGCGCCAAATCCTCCGCGACACCGCCCAAAAACTGTTCATATTGTGAAAAAAAGAATTTTGTTGACAATTAAATTTTTTCCTATATACTAGAATATGTCTCATTATTGTGACGACATACAATGAAATCGAAGCATTCTGAGTGCCACCTAATCGGCCGGAGAACCGCTCTTCTCCACTCCGAGAATGGCTCACCCTCATCTGACCTCTTCCTCTCGTCTCTGGTACAGGAGGTATCTATGGATCAATGACCTGTGATGATCAATGCCGGATTCAATGCATAAGCTCAGGAGGTATAGGATGGAGAGAAAACACTTCTCTAAAGCATGGAGGATTCTGATTGGGGTAACCCTGCTCGCGTTACCAGTGCTGGCGGCCTGCGCGGGCAGCGCCCAACCTGAGGCTGCAAAGCCGATTGTTCTGGGTGCCCCATTGGCCACGGGATTCGTCTACGGTTGGGATGCCGAACGGGCACTGACCCTGGCCGTAGATGAGATCAACGCAGAAGGTGGGGTTGATGTCGGTGGAACAAAGCGGCCTTTCCAACTGGAAGTCATCGATACCCGCGATCTCGAACCGGGCGTTCCGACCAGTGATGCACTCTTAGCGGTGGAGAAGCTTATCCTGGAAAAGAATGCTGACTTCATCGTTGGAGGACCAGTACGCTCGGAAGCTGCGCTGGCTGCCATGGACTTGATGAACAAATACAAAAAAGTTCAGATCCTGTCCACCGGAGCACTCACACCCGCCATCAACGATAAAATAGTAGAGGAACACGAAAAATACAAATACACATTCCGTATATCCGGCGAGGCTAAGTCAATCGTTGGTGACATCATCGCCGTCCTTGAGGATATCCGTGCCAAACACGGATTAGATCAGGGCTATATCATCATCCAGGATGTGGCCCACGCCCGTTCTGGTGGGGACATCCTCAACCAACTGCTTACCGAGAAAGGATGGACCATCCATGGTCTGGACGTATACCCTACCGGTACCACCGACTTCTCAACCAGCTTGCTTAAGGCCAAGGACGCCGGCGCACAAGTGTTGATCTTGTGGATGGACATGCCCGAGTCGTCCATTCTGCTGAAGCAGTGGTACGATCTGCAAGTCCCCGCCCTGCCCTTCGGCAGCATCCTTGCCGCTGCTGAACAACCCGGCTTTTGGGACGCTACTGAAGGCAAGGGCGAGTACGCCGTTGCCAACCTGGTCAACGCCGGGAACGCCTGGACCACCATGAACGATTGGGTCCAGAGGTTCTACAAGGCCTATGAAGAGCGCTGGGACGTGCCACCGGAAGCATACGGCACCTCTTCGAGCTACATGACCCCTTATGTATTAAAGGACGCCATCGAGCGCGCAGGTTCTCTCGATCCCGACGCGGTCATCAAGGCTCTGGAAGAGACCGACCTGATGGGTGTTTATGGGCGCATCAAATTTGATCCCGAGACCCACCAGGTGGTTCACAGCATGGACCCTGACGAAGGCGCCGTCGGGACCATGGTGCAATGGCAGGCCGGAGACAGAGTAACGATCTTCCCACCCGCTGCGGCCGTCGGCGAGCTGCAGCTCCCGCCCTGGATGTCAGGCCAGTAGATCCAATTCTTAATCGAGAGCGTTCGGAAGCCGGCTGAACGCCTGGAGCCAAACCTCCGGGCTGAGATACGAAGGCCTGACGGCCTCAAAGCATAGCCTGCAAGGCTTCGTATGCTTAGCCCGGTGCTTCCAGCGTCGGGCGGGCAAGGTCTGCAAGACATCCATGCCAGTCACCGAAAGTTCTCCTAATCATGTAAACGGTGAGGCTGGGGGCGAGTCCGTTCAAAGACACGCTTCCAGCCTTCCTTCCATTGAAAAACTTTTAGTTTAATGGATATCCTGATCTACGGTTTAATCAACAGCCTGAGCCTAGCCTTGATGGCGGTGGGTTTCAGCCTCGTCTACGGCGTCAGCCGGGTGCCGAATTTTGCCCACGGGGCCTTATACATCACCGCGGGATTCATCACCTGGGTGTTCCTACGCTCTCTAGGGCTACCCTATGCCCTGTCCATCTTGCTGGCATTGTTGGTCATTTCCATTCTGGGCGCTTTCATCTACCAGTTCGTGTTGATCCGCGTCCGGGGCATGCCCATCTCAGAAATCATCGCTACTTATGCCATCGCCCTAGCGATCCTGGAGGCATTCCGGTGGGCAGGCTTCAGGGGTTTAACTTACACGTTACCGGACTTCGCCAGCGGTACCCTGAACATCGCCGGCGTATCGGTGGATTACCAACGCCTGGTCGTCGTGGGCGTCGGGATAATTCTGATCCTGGGTTTGTGGCTTTTCACCCACCATACTCGCCTCGGGCTCAGTCTGAGGGCCATCGCCCAAGACGAGCGCGCCGCCCTGACCCTGGGCATCGATGCAGACCGCGCCGCGATCATCGCTCTGGGGCTCGGTTCGACACTGGCGGG
>DASQQR010000349.1:0-8014 GCA_035643335.1 Anaerolineales bacterium | reverse complement strand
CCAGCCGGCCAGCACCCCATGCACCCGCCGCTTGGGCCCGCCCCAGGCGCTCATCGCCACGCCCCCCACAACGCCGCCGATCGCTCCGGCGGAGCTGACGCTGCCGTAGATCAACTCGTTGTTTCCGGTGCTCGCCAGGATCATTGGCGCCAGGATTGCCAACGGTATACTTATGAAGAAGTTACCCAACAGGAAGACGACCTGCAGCCCCAAAAGACTCGGGCGAGCCAAAATGTAGCGGAAGCCGTAAGCGGCCTCCTTCCAGATGCTGCCCCGGCCTTCACGCCCTTCCTCCGTGGCTTCGGGTTGGGGGATTTGCACCATGAGCAGGGCGCCAACGGCAAATATGAAGGTCACGATGTCGATCGTCAGGATGCCAACTAACCCGATGATGCCCAGCAGCGCTCCTGCAAGCAGCGGCGAGAAAATACCTGAGGCGGATTCAGCCAGCGACATCATGCCATTCGCCCGCCCGTAATGTTCCTTGGGGATCATCGTGGTGATGGCTGCCGAGTAGGCCGGCCACTGGAAGGTCTGAAATAAGCCCTGAAAGGCCCCCGTGACATACAGGTGCCAGATCTGCAGGTGATCCGTGGCGTACAGGATTAAGATGATGATGGTGGCCAGGCCGGAGGCCAGGTCGCTGACCATCATCATGAATTTGCGGTTGTAGCGGTCCACGATGGCTCCCGCGATCGGGCTGAACACCAGCATCGGCGTCACGAAGAAGAAACCAACCAGAGCCAAAGCCGTGGCTGACCCGGTCAACTCGTAAGCCCAGATAGTGAGCCCAAAGCCGGTCATGTTAGTGCCCAGCAACGAGACGATCTGGCCGATCCAGACGATCGTGAAGCCAAACATGCCGGTGGGGCGGGTTTTTTCCATCAGGCTTTCAGCTCTACTCAATGAATATTTCGACGTGTTCGCCGTCTTCCTCGTCAACTACATCGACGATTTTGCCTTCCACGCCGGATTGTAACATCTCGCTAACCTGGTTAATATCGAGCTTGCCGACCTCGGGAGCAAACTGGGCTCCGATCTGCACGCCCCACTCCATCAAGCTCAGGGGGATGTTGACGCTGGTCTTGGTTTTCCCGGTGACTGTATCAGTGACCCGTACACGGAACCAGCGCGCCGCACCTACCGGCCGCGCGCTGAGCTTGCGGCCCGCCTTCTGGCTTTCGCCCAGTGCCGAAAGCAGCTTGGCGCCCTCTTCGGCAGTGATTTTGCCATCCTTGATCATTTGGAGGATCTTCAGCCTCTCTTCAGCGGTTGCCATGTTGGATTGCCTCCTTAAATTTTAACCTAAGTAAATCTGTACCTGTTCCCCACCCTCGCCCTCATCCACCTCCAGGTAAAATGGCGCATCCGGAGACGTGTTGTCTTCAAGTGCCAGGATGATCTCGTCGATGCCGGTATCCTTCAACCTGGGAATGTGATGGCCGAAGTTCTTGAGAAACCATCTCGCCAGCCGAATGGGAAGCGGGAAGCTGATAGCGACGTTCTCCACCCGGCCGCCCTTGCTTTTATGAACGCGGATATGCAACCAGCGCGCTGAACGGCTCCCCCAGGCCAGCGCCAGCACGCCCAGCCCCAGCAAAAAGGGTAGCCAGGCGCAAGCGAACCAGAAGCTGGTTCCGGTTGCCTGCAGCGCCCAATACATCAATCCAGCGCCGGCTACAGTGATGCCAACTCCAACCCATATAGGGATCATCCACCAACGTCGCCAGCGAGATAAGTCAAGATCGATGCTCTCCGTTTCGGGACTGGATCCATCGGCCTCAAAACCGGTCGAGCCTTCAACTGGCTCGGGGACTGGGGTTGAAGTCTGGACGGAATATTTCGCCGGCCCCGGGGATGATTCGGCGCCCGATCGCTGGCCTTCGTGTGCCAAAGCGCTCAGCAGGCTGATCCCTTCTTCTGCGCTGATCAGGCCGTTCTCGATCATCTCCAGGATCTGCAGTCGTTCACTTTTTTCGTCCATAGGGCAACTTAAGCCTCCTTGCCTTCTAAAGCTGCCAGTAGTTCTTCGGCTTCTTCCATGCTGATCTTGCCCTGTTCCAGCATCTGCAGGATCATCAACCTTTCCTCATCTGTGACCGGTTCGGTCTTGGTCTTGGGTTCGGGGGGATTCCATTCGAAGGTCTCGGCCCGTTTCCGTCGGTCGCGAGCCGCGCGTTCCGCCGAGCGGGCGCGCTTTTCGGCTCGCCTCCGGGCAGCTTCCAATTTACGCGCCATCTTCTCCTGGGCTCGCTGCATTTTCTCCCGCGCGCGTTGACCGGCAAGTCGAGCTCGCTCGGCAATCTGATCGGCTCTCTCTGGCGAAATCCCGCTTTCCGAGAAGATGGTAGAGATATTTTCCAACTGGGATTCGAGGCTGTTCTCCAGCATCTCCATTTGAGCCCCGATTTGTCGGTCGATCTGATCCGCAATCCTATCGAAGTCTTCCGGATCCTCGGTAAAACCGAAATGGAAATCCTCAAAACCCCACTCATCCGCCTGGCTGCCCAAGGTGACATTACCATGCGCCGAAAGGCTCAGATTGGCGTCGGCTTCTCCAAGGGTCAGGCTGTAGGGCGCTTGTGGATGAGAGCGCTCCACCCCTGGCAGGTGGATGGATGTTTCGGAGGCCTCCGAGATGGTCACGGCTACACTGGCATCTGTAGGGATGCGGCACGTGAGGTTGCCTTGGGCTTGAAATGTATAGGTATTTCCTGGAGAAGGGTCCAGCCGCACGGTGATGTTGCCCCTGGCCCCGGCGGAGGCATCCCCACCAACATCATCCAGGTCCAGATTGCCGCGAATTTCATCTGCGACGCGGAAGTCGCCCTGCACATCGCGGATAGTTGCATTGGCGTCCAGTGTATCCAGCTTCAGGCCCCCGGCGATATTCCTGGCGACCAGGTTGCCTCGCACCCTGGTGATGGTCACCGGGCCGGTGCTTCTCAGCATTAGATTCCCGGAGACTTTATCCACCCTCATTTCCCCGTCGAGGGATTTGAAGGCAGCGTTCCCGGACACGCTGCTGACCTCCAGCCTGGCAGAATATGGTACTCTCACGCTGCAATTGTCCTGGCAGGTGATTCTGACCTCGTCTCCGTCCTCCTGCAGGCTCAGATCTTCTTCCGAAGAGCAATTGACGCTGACTTCT
Organism: Anaerolineales bacterium; assembly: GCA_035643335.1. Taxonomy (GTDB): domain Bacteria; phylum Chloroflexota; class Anaerolineae; order Anaerolineales; family UBA4823; genus DASQQR01. Next base: position 4,863 of record DASQQR010000349.1, on the reverse strand, counting down.
TGCTCTTCCCAACCTTTCAGCTGAAGATCGCCCTTGATATCCAGAATGGCTTTAGGGTTCTTGCTGGCGGTGGCCAAGCGCTTTTCCATGCTTACACCTCGCCTTCCCGCAACATGCTCATGGCCTCCTGGTAGGTGATATCACCTTTCTCCAGGCGCTCAAGGATCTTGCGGCGTCCCTCCTCGCCCATTACGACCGGCTCATCGGCGCCAGGTTCATACCCCATGGCGCGGATGACCTCGTGGAGGCGGTTGCGAATAGTAGGGTAGGATAGGCCGATTTCATCTTCCATCCGGGTGATCTTGCCCTCACAGCGCACGAAGGTTTCTACGAAACTCAGTTGCTCGGGGGTCAGATTTTCGAACGAGCCGGTGGTAAAACGGCCCTCGATAGTGCTGTCGCACTCGCGGCAGTAGATCCTGGTGACGATGATTTCACCACCGCAGATTGGACATTTACTGGGTAATGGCTGCATCTTATGCTCCTAATGCTGTTGGCTAATCTTGTACCCGGGCAGTTTGGCCTGCTCTGCAGGGATATGAGATAGGTTCTTCAAGCGGACGCCAAGGGCGATCAAGGAATCGCCGGCTCTGAGCAGGAGCTGCTCGTGTACCTTAGGTAGGTGGGAGTCTCTTTCCCGCAGCAATCGGGCGATGCGAGCTTGCTCCAGCAGTTTTTGATGGTAAGTTTCGAGGAATTCGTGAGTTGGGAGAAACATGCTGTCCTCCGTTTTCTCTAAGAAAAGTAAAGAATGGTCTCCAAATCTGTCAATATTGTAATACGTTTTTATGATTTGTCAAGCTGTCTATTTATAAAATATTAAGTATATACTTGAATTTCTTGATATCGGGTTTGAGGGTGACGCCTGGGCGGAGCGAGATGTGACTTCAAAAGCACTCGGGACATGAACTCAACTTGTAGATCCGTTTGACATACTAGTCCTGTCCCGTTGGCGGCAGAGGACTACGCTTTATTTGAGAAGGGAGGGCTTTGTTTTAGAAGGAGAAGGAGGTGGCAGAAGAGCGACCCAGCCCACGTATGGCGAGGCGAGATTATGGGTTCTCAGTCTTCACAGAGGATATAAAGCTTGTCCCGTTTGAGCACACGCAGGCAGTTACCGTGCGTGAGGCGCGGGTCAAGGTTCCTTTATACGGTTCGCTGCCATTGTGAGCGATCCAGCCATCAAGGTTAAATGCCAGCGTCCCATCAGCGGGGATCCACTCACCGTTGTACTTGCGGGCAATGTGAACGTGAGTGCCGGTGCTTTTCCCCTCTTCGCAAGAGGGATGACCAACGGGATCGCCCGTCTGCAGCTCAGCCCCCAGCGGAACTCGTCCGTCGGTTCCCACGTGCAGGTAAAAGACCACCCAGCCGGTACGTTCATCCCCATCCATGTCCAAATCGAGCACCACTGTACCGGGTTCCGAGCGCACCACCAGCCCAGGTGCCACGGCGGTGGCCCATTCTTCGGTGGGCACACAGCCTCCAACGACAGAAGGCGGCGCGAAGTCCAGTGCGGCAAGGGGCTCGCCTGTACCCCATCCCGTATGCGGTCCACCCGTAAAAGCCCAAGTCGTGCCGGGCTCGAAGGGTAAGTGCAGCTCGGGCTGGACCAGGCTTCCAGGTATATGGGGTTGGTCAGCAGTCCAGGGATCTCCAAATAATTGGACGTAGGTTTGGATGAACCCATCCGGTCCGATGGCTCTGGCATAGTCCTCAGGAGGGAGAAGTTGCGAGAAGTAGTCTTGCAGGGCTACAGTAGCCGCGTTTTGCCAGGGATCCGGGCGTTCCACAGTACCATCCTGGTGCTGGATGGTTTGCAGCTCGCCGCGACGCCAGGCGTAATAGGCATTGTTCAGGGTATTGGCTGCCCAGACCAGCTGCATATACGGGCCCCGATGAGCGCTGTCCCGAACGCCAAAGATGAAATCCTGTTGGCTTTGGGGGAGCGATGGCTGGCTGATCGCTTTGGCCTGGTATTCCAGGAGTGCCAGCAGCAGACGCGGGCTCACGCTGAAATTCTGGGCTACCTGTTCGACGGTCTCGACACCGTCGCGGTTGGCTCCAGAGGCGAACACGACGTAATACTTCAGCCAGCCTGGATGATCGTCCACGAAGGAACGCACATCGAAATCGACCTGCGCAGGGCCATCTGCGAACAGGCTGTCGGGTAAGATGTGGTAGGGGGATCCCCACAAGGGAGCATAATAGATGGGGATCTTCATGGGCATGCCCGGGGGCAGGGTCGTGACCTCTTCGGGGATGATGGGGTTGGCCTGGCGGATTTCAGCCACCTGCGTGTTGAAATGGGCCGCTAATCCAGACAAAGTATCGCCGGTTTGAACAGTGTAATCCACCAATTCGCCAGGAGAGTAAGGAGGTCGAGTAGGCAGGGGGGTGGCCTGCAAATCCAAGACGGCCTGGGACTCTAGATTGGCGGCCGTCGCCTGGGCTTCGTCCGGCTTGGCCAGGGCGATTGAGGAGGACTCCGGCTGGCACGCGCCGGCTACGATGCCGACGAGGAGAGTGAGGGTCAGCCAAATGGCAGAGAGGAGATTATGATGGTTCACGGATCGTCGGCTCTACGGATGATGCGGCTGGCGAATATTCCCAGCGGGCTGGCAGGGACCGTCTCTTCACCGCGGGTCAGGTAGCCTTCATAGGGTTTGTCCCCCGCGTGGACCTGCCAGCCGCTCAGTACAAAGGGCAGGGGGCCGTCGGCGACAATCCATTCCCCGTTGTACTTGCGGGTTAAATGGATATGGTTTCCAGTGGATAAGCCGCCTTCGCACGAAGGGTGGCCAATACGATCGCCGGCTTCCACCCAAGTGCCTGCTGTAACTTTGTCTTTCGTGGCAACGTGCAGATAGCCGAGGACCCAGCCGGTCTGCTCCAGGCCGTCACCGTCTAAATCGATGACCACAATCCCCTTTTCTGTGCGCACGACCTGCCCCGATGCGGCCGCCACGGTCCACACATTCGAATCGACGCAACCCGAATCGATGGCTCCGGGGCCGAAGTCGATGGCCGCCCAGGCGCCATCCCGCTCCCAGGCTCCGTGGGGCCCGCCGGTGAAACCCCAGATCTGGTTGAGCATAAAGGGCAGGATCAGGTGGGGTTGTTGCAGATCGGGAGGGTAGAGCGGCTCTACCGTCAGGGCGCGCACCCAGGGGTCACCGAACATGCGCGCGTGCAGCGCCGGGAAACCGGTCTCCGCGTTGAGGGCCTGCAGCCATCCCTGGCTGTCGTAGAGCTGGGCGAAAAAATACTGCAAGGCGGCTGTCCCGGCGTTCAGATCGGGGGCCAGACGGGCAGTGATGCCGTCGGAGAAGCGGATCTCTGTCAGGCGGCCTTCCCGCCAGCCGTAGTAGCCAATGGAGAGCTGGTTGACGGCCCAGGCGAGCTGGTTGTAGAGGCCCTTATAGCGCAGGGTAGTTTTCCCGATGGGATAGTCGCTATCTGCCAGGTTCCGGGGCTGTCCGTAGACCAGTCCGCTCTGGTACTCCAGGAGGGATAGGAGCAGGCGTGGGTTGATTGAATTCTCGATGGCGATGCGGGCGATCACATCCCCGGTCTCGGTCCAACCGGTGGTGCCCAGGTAGTCTTCGTAGCCAGCCAAATAGCCTCCGGCTGCCTCCACGAAGGCGGGCACATCGAAGTCGGCGGCCGAGGGGGAGAAGACGACTTCGCTGTCGGGCATCAGGTGCTGGGAAGACGTGGTGTTGGCCAGCCGGCGTGGGATGACCAGCAACTGATCAGGGTTCAGCAGGGACGTCCCGGGGATGAGCTCTGGGGAGGTGATCTCCGGGGGATCCACCCCGAATCGGACGGCCACCACGGGCAGAGTGTCGCCAGCCTGGGTATAGTAAAGAAATGGTGAGGTGTTCACCAGAATCTCTTCCGGGATGGGAGAGGCAGAAGGGTCGAGGGAAGACTCCTCTCCCCCAGAACTGGCAGAGGTGGAAGGGTCGAGGGAAGACCCCTCTGCGCCAGCATCGGGAGAGGCGGAAGAGGTGAAGGAAGACCCCTCTCCCTCAGCATTGATAGAGGTGGAAGGGTCGAGAGACGACCCCCCTCTCCCAGCGTTGGGAGTGGGGCCAGGGGTGAGGGTCGGGTACTCGTGGCCATTGGGTGGCTTGAACAGCGGGTCTGAGGAGGCCAATGATCCGAGGGTGCAGGACAGACTGGCCAGGCTCAATGCCAGGCCAGCTATAATTAGCCTTCTTAACATGGAGGCGCGTGATGGTTTAGCGTTGAATAGCATTCTCCGGTTTGCGGCCTTCCCAGGCCTCTACGCTGTGTCCGTTACGTTGGAGGTAGCCATCGTACTCGTTGCCCAGTCCGACGGATACCCACCCATCCAGTACGAAGGGCAGAGATTGGTCTGCGGGGATCCACTCCCCATTATACCTGCGGGCCAGATGAACGTGGGTACCGGTCGACACGCCACCCTCACAGGAAGGGTGACCGACGCGTTCCCCGGCCTTCAGGTATGTGCCGGACCTAACTCGTCCTCGGCTTTCGACATGCATATAGAGCACGGTCCAGCCAGTCTGTTCCAGGCCGTCGGCAGCAAAGGTGTTCTTGTCGTCGAGATCCTGCACTACGGCGCCATTTCCAGTGCGGACGATCTGGCCGTCGGCCACGGCGACGACCCAGGCGTCGCTCTCAACACAGCCCAGGGCCTCGCCCGGAGGGGCGAAGTCCAGCGCGGCCCAGGCGGATCCGCTTCCCCAGCCGCCATGCGGGCCGCCGGTGAAAGCCCAGGTTTGGCCGGATTCAAAGGGCATCTGCATAACGGGCTGGTCCAGGTCTGGAGGAACCAACGGCTCGATAGCGTAATCGAAGGGATAGCCAAATAGG
>DASQQR010000348.1:0-2311 GCA_035643335.1 Anaerolineales bacterium | reverse complement strand
CGCGGGGCAGTCGGATGACCGGCCAATTGCCTCATGGTCTCGATCAGCTGAATCTGGAGGTTTGGATCCCCGCGGACAGCCCTCTCGACGAGAACCAGCAATCGATCTAAAGGGACGCCCTCTTCACTGGCCATCTAGAATCTTACCTCTGGTTGGACACTCTTCCTCTTCTTTAGAATCCCTCCAACCGGGACATATCGGCCACCCCATCCGCTAAAGCGGATACCCTTTGCAGCAACCCCAGGCGATTTTCGCGCTGGACCGCTTCTTCCGTCATCACCAACACCTCATCGAAGAAGCGGTTGATCACCGGGATCATCGGCAGGAAAGCGTTTAGGAAATCGTCCACGGAGCCGGGATTACGTTGCCTCCCTTCGGCGGCTAACAGAGCAGTGTATAGCTCCATCTCTTCAGATTCGACGAAAGCTTTTGGAGCAACCGGATAGTGCTCCTCAAGATCACGCGTGATGCGCACGCAACGAGCATAGGCGGGCAGAATGGCATTCCAATCCTCGCGCCGGGTCCAGAACGCTAACTGCCTCACTGCCCGGTCCGCGCCAGCCGGGTTGTGGCCTTGAGAAGCCAGCACCGCATCCACCACATCATATGGATAGTCGCTCTCCAGCAATGTGTTGCGCAGCCGCTTGACGATGAATGTCAGGCAGGCGGATTGGCTTTCCTTGCTCACCGGGATAGGCAGCTGTCCCGCGGCCGCAGCCAATGCACTTCGCAAGTCAAAATCCAGGTTCCATGCAATCAGGTTTCCCACCAAACCCAGAGCGACGCGGCGCTGGGCGAAGGGGTCCCTGGCGCCCGTGGGGGCCAGTCCGGCCGCGAACAACCCGGCCAGCGTGTCCAGGCGATCGGCGATCCCTACAGCCAGGCCAGGCCGTGTCCCGGGGTAAGCATCCCCGGCCGAGCGAGGCAGGTAATGCTCGTAGATCGCTGTCGCAACCTCTTCCGGTTCTCCAGAGCTCAGCGCATAATATCTTCCCATCACCCCCTGCAAAGCGGTCATCTCTATGACCATTTTGGTGACCAGGTCAGCTTTACAGAGCTCGGCAGCGCGCCGGGTTTCAGCCCCCTCTTGCGGGCTGAGGTCGAGCAGCGGCGCTATGCCGTCCACCAACCACTGGATTCGCCGCGTTTTATCCAACATGGATCGCAGATCGGTTTGGAAAGTCAACGTAGTGAGGCGAGGCACATAATCTTCCAGCGGTTTTTTCAGATCCTCGTTCACGAAGAACGCCGCGTCGGCAAAGCGCGCCCGGATTACATCTTCGTTGCCTTCGATCACCAGGCCCATGCTTTGCAGAGTCAAATCCTCCCTGAGCCCGCGATCGCCGTCACAAGGCGCGTTGGCCACCGCGATAAAGTAGGGCAAAAGGTTCCCATCTTTCTCGATGGGAAAATAGCGCTGGTGTTTTTTCATCACCGAAATGAGCACTTCGCGCGGCAATTTTAGATGTGAGGCATCAAATGAGCCGCGCAGTGCGCCAGGTGCCTCCACCAGATTATTTACTTCTGCCAAGAGAGCGGCATCCTCCCGGACAGTGCCGCCCACCTGATGGGCCAGGGCATCAATTTGGCTTTTGATCGAGCTCTGGCGTTCCTCTTGGTCCAGGATAATGCCCTGGCTCGAGAGGGCATTGAAGTAATCTGCTGGAGAGTCCACGCTTATGCGCGCCGGCCTGCAGAAGCGCAAACCACGCGTGGACTTTCCCGATTGTAATCCGGCGTATTCGAATGGCACGACGCGGTCGCCATGGATGCATAACAACCAACGGATGGGGCGCGAAAAGGCGACATTGCTGCTGTTCCAGCGCATGGATTTGTCAAAGCGAATGGAGGCGATTAAGTTCGGAATGGCCTGCGCCAGCACGACCGGGGCAGGGCGGCCAGCTTCCCGGACAACCGCGGCAACGTAGCGCCCCGACTCCAACTCGCGGATTTCTAAATCACTTACAGCCACACCCCTGCTGCGGGCAAAGCCTTCGGCTGCCCTGGTCGGCTGTCCTTGAGCGTCAAAGGCGCGATCGGCGGGTGGCCCTTTGACCAGCTGTTCGAGTTCGGCCTGGTGTGCGGCCAGCTTCTCAATGGAGACCACCAGGCGCCGGGGCGTCCCGATGATGTGGATATCCCCATGATCCAGCCGCAATTCGCCCAGAAGTTCGGGGACACGGGCGCGCAGCTGGCCCAAGGCGGCTCCCAGATCGCCGGCGGGAAGCTCCTCGGTGCCGATCTCAAGCAGGAAGGGCTCGGGAGAAGCGGCGTAGATTTCGGAGGGCTGGGCTGTTGCCTTTATGTCCTC
>DASQQR010000347.1:0-4453 GCA_035643335.1 Anaerolineales bacterium | reverse complement strand
CACACGCTTTCGCTGTTGGCGGCGCAGATCACCGCCAGCGGTGCGCTGGAAGACGACCAGGAGGTGCTGGTGGTCACGCTGGTGAACTCGGCGGTGGACAACTTCGCCAGCCGGGTGGGCGCTTTCGTGGAGGGCTTCGGGCTGCTGCCGAACCTGGGATACCGGGTGCGCACCCTGCACGGGCTGGCCCACGATATCGTGCGGGAGCGGCCAGAGCTGGTGGGATTGTCCGAGGATTTCCAGATCGTGGACGAACGGGCGGCTGACCAGATCCGGGAGGACGCAGCCCTGGCCTGGCTACGCAGCCACCCCTTTGAATTGGACGACTACCTGGATCCGGACCTGGACGAAAACCGGCGGGAATGGGCCCGGCGCGACCTGCTCCCCGAGCTGGTAAGCAACATCGCGCTGAGCTTCATCCGCTCGGCAAAAGACGAGCGCCTGGGCCCTGAAGATTTGCGCCAGCAGCTGGAGGAGCTGCCGGTACCCCTACCCCTCGCCGAGATGGGATATGAGATCTACAGCGACTACCAGCGAGCGCTGGTGTATCGCGGGGCGGTGGATTTCGATGATCTGATCCGCATGGCGCTGCAAGCCCTGGAAAGCGACCCGATGTACCTGGAGCGGCTGCGCTACCGCTGGCCGTATATCCTGGAAGACGAAGCGCAGGACAGCAGCAAACTGCAGGAGGACATCCTGCGCCTGTTGGCCGGGCCGGGCGGCAACTGGGTGCGCGTGGGCGATCCCAACCAGGCCATCTTCGAAACCTTCACAACCGCCAGCCCGCAGTTCCTGCGAGACTTCATGCAAGAAGCCGATTTCCCGCGGGAACTACCCAACTCGGGGCGCTCCACCCAGAGCATCATGGACCTGGCCAACGCCCTGATTGACTGGACGCAGGAGCAGCACCCCGTTGAGGCGGTGCGCGGCGCTCTGACCGAGCCGCACATCATGCCGGCCCCTGCGGGCGACCCGCAGCCCAACCCGCCGGATGACCCCAGCAAAGTGCAGCTCATCTCCCAAAAGTTCAGCCCCAAAGAGGAGATCCAGGCGGTAGCCGATTCCCTGGAACGCTGGCTACCGGAACACCCTGACGAGACCGTGGCAGTGCTCGTTCCCCGCAACCAGCGCGGCTTCGAGCTGGTCAACGAGCTGAAACGGCGCCAGATCGACTATTTTGAGATCCTGCGCAGCACCAGCCCGACGCGCATGACGGCCGGATCCCTGGGCAACGTGGTCAACTACCTGGCCGACCCGGGCTCACCCCGCAAGCTGGCATCCGCCTACCGGGTGTGGCGGCGCCAGGACCGTGAAGAGGAGGAGAGCAAACCGCGCTACCGGAAGGTGACCGAACTGCTGCGCAAGTGCCGCCGGGTCGAGGATTATGTGTGGCCGCGCGCGGGGCAGGACTGGCTGGAGGCGCTACAGCTGGATGGGATCGACCCGGAAATTTACGCAGAATTAGCGGAGTTCCGTGAAATCGTGCGCCGTTGGCAAGGCACGGCCCTGCTGCCGATCGACCAGATCATCCTCACGCTGGCGCAAGATTTATTCAGCGAGCCGTCCGAGCTGGCCATCGCCCACAAGCTGGCGGTGATCCTGCGCCGGGCGGGCGAGATGCACCAGGAATGGCGCCTGCCGGAGCTGACCGAGGAGCTGGCCGTGGTGGCACGCAATGAGCGCCGCTTTTTGGGTTTCAGCCAGGACGACACCGGCTTCGAGCCCGAACGGCACAAGGGTGTGGTGGTGATCGCTACGATGCACAAAGCCAAAGGGCTGGAATGGGACCGGGTGTACCTGATGTCGGTGAACAACTACGATTTCCCCTCGGGACTGGAATACGATCGCTATATCGCGGAGCCGTGGTACCTGCGGGGCCATTTGAACCTGGAAGCCGAGGCGCTGGCGCAGCTGGGGGCGGCCTTCTCAACCGATGAATACCAGTGGTATGAAGAGGGCGCGGCCACCCAACAGGCGCGGCTCGATTACGTGGCGGAGCGGCTGCGCCTTTTGTACGTGGGGATCACCCGGGCTAAAAAGGAACTGGTGATCACGTGGAACAGCGGCCGCCAGGGCAACCTGCAAGCCGCCATACCGTTCGTCGCCCTGCAAAATTATTGGGAGGAGAAGACATCCTATTGATAGGAGAGTATTGGCGTCCTGACCATGCTGGCTACGACGCCGGGAGATAAATTGGAGGTGGTTGTGACCACGTTGCCCGACGATTTTCACTTCAGCCAAGCCAGCCTGCAAGATTACGTGGAATGCCGCCGGCGATTCCAGCTGCGCTACCTGCTGCGGCGGGCCTGGCCGGCCCTGGAGGCCGAACCGGCCCTGGAAAACGAACGCCGTTTGCAGTTGGGCGGCGCCTTCCACCACCTGGTGCAACAGCATTTGTTGGGGTTGCCGGCCGAGCGCCTTTCCAGCATGGTAGCGGCCCGGAAGGATGCCGGCGAGGAACTCAAGCGCTGGTGGAGCAACTACCTGCAGCTCGGGCAGGATCTGGCCGGCCTAAGAGAAGTCCCGGGCCTGCAGGTCTATCCGGAGACCAGCCTTTCGGCCCCGTTTCATAACTACCGAATGGTCGCCAAATACGATTTGATCGCCGTCACGCCCGAAGGCCGGGCGATTATCTTTGACTGGAAGACGTCCCGCAAAAGACCTGGGCGCAAGCGGCAGGCGAGCCGGCTGCAAACCCGCTTGTACCCCTACCTGCTGATCCAGGCCGGCGCGCATCTCAATCAAGGGACCGATTTTCAGCCCGACCAAATTGAAATGATCTACTGGTATCCGGAATTCCCCAGCGAGCCGGAGCGATTTCCCTACAGCGTCGCAGAATACCAGAAGGACGGCGACTACCTGGCATCCCTGGTAGCAGAGATCGAGGGCTTGCAAGAGGATGAGTTTTACCTGACCACCCACGTCGAGCGCTGCCGCTTTTGCACCTATCGCTCTTTGTGTGAAAGAGGGGTCAAAGCGGGAGAGTTGGACGAGATGGAGGCCGGATTGGACTTCGATGAGGGTGGGGAGGGATTGAGCGCGGATTTTGACCTGGATTTCGAGCAAATCGCGGAAGTTGAGTTCTAGAGAGGAGAGCTGCTTAGGCTAATGAATGGGACGCGGACGAGCGCTGAAAAACGCGGATTCTTTCCTTTTTTTCTCATTCCCGGTGCTCCGCGTTTTTCAGCGTCCACTTCGACCGGGATCAGTGCAAGCAATTCAAATCCAGACGGATAGGTTTTGATGAAATGGGTCGAACCGGAAGATGTGGAGGTGCCTGAGGCGCTGCAAGAGGCAGTAGGTGGGCAGCCATTGGTGGCGAGGGTGCTGGCGCGGCGAGGTTTCAGCGCGCCGGCCGAAGCCGAGGCCTTCTTAAATCCGGATTGCTACGAGCCAGCTTCGCCTAACGAATTGCCAGGGATGGAGGCGGCTGTAGAACGGCTGAGGAGGGCCATCCGGCAGGGCGAGGCCATTTGTGTATGGGGGGATTTCGACGTGGATGGGCAGACTTCCACGACCACACTGGTTTCCACGCTGGGAGATCTGGGGGCGGAGGTCAGCTTTCACATCCCGGTGCGAGCAAGCGAATCTCACGGGGTAAACCTGCCGGAACTGGAGAAGATCATCCGAGGCGGCGCGCAGGTGGTGCTGACCTGCGACACGGGCATCGCGGCCCACCAGGCGGCGGCTTACGCCAAGAACGAGGGGGTGGACTTCCTGATCAGCGACCATCACGACCCGCCGGAGTCGCTGCCCGAGGCGCTGGCGATCATCAACCCGAAGCTGCTGCCCTCCGGCCCTGACGGTAAATCCCACCCGCTGGTGACGCTGCCTGGGGTCGGGGTAGCGTACAAGCTGGCGGAGGCCCTGTACGCCGAGGCGGGCAGGCGAGAAGAGGTCGAAAAGCACCTGGACCTGGCTGCCCTGGGGATCGTGGCGGATATCGCGGTGCAAACCGGCGACACCCGCTACTTGCTGCAGCGCGGGCTTAGAGCGCTGCGGGCCACCCAGCGGGCCGGGGTGAAGGCGATGATGGAGCTAGCGGAAGTTAACCCCGCCAACCTGACGGAAGAGCACATCGGATACGCCCTGGGTCCACGGCTGAACGCCCTGGGACGCCTGTCCGACGCCAATTTGGCGGTGGAATTTCTGACCACCCAGGATACCGGCCGGGCGCGCCTGCTGGCCACGCAACTGGAAGGCTTGAACGCCCAGCGCCAATTGCTGACGAGCCAGGTCTTCCAGGCCGCCCAATCCCAGATCGAGAGGGATCCCGGTTTGCTGGACTACGCCGCCCTGGTACTGGCGCATCCGCACTGGCCTGCGGGGGTGATTGGCATCGTGGCCAGCCAGCTGGTGGAACACTACGACAAGCCGGTGGTGCTGATCTCAGCTCCACCGGGCGAGACGGCACGAGGGTCAGCGCGCTCGGTTGAAGGCTGCAACATCACTG
>DASQQR010000346.1:0-4229 GCA_035643335.1 Anaerolineales bacterium | reverse complement strand
CACGCCTCCCCCTCCCGTTAAGCCCGTTTTAACCTCCCCCTCCCCCCATCCCTTGATATAATAGACTTGTTCTTATTCTCACTTTTCGGAGGTGCTATGTCTGGGAAAATTAGGTTCGGCACAGACGGCTGGCGAGGCATGATCGCCGAGGATTATACCTTCGCGAATGTGCGCCGCTGTGCTCAAGGGTTTGCAGACTATCTCCTGGATCTGGGTCATCGCGATGAATGGGTCGTGGTTGGCTACGACAAGCGTTTCTCTTCGGAGAACTTCGCCGCCGCCACGGCAGAGGTCCTGGCCGCCAATGGTTTGAGGGTTTACCTGACCGGCGGAGCCACCCCTACCCCGGTTATTTCTTACTCGGTAGTCGCCAAAAGCGCCATCGGCGCGATCAACATCACCGCCTCTCATAACCCGGCCACGGATAATGGTTTCAAAGTGCGTGATGAACACGGCGGCGCCATTGATCCAGATAGGCTTAAGCAGATCGAAAGCCGCATCCCGGACTCCCGGGAACAAATCAAGCGCCAACCCCTGTCCGAGGTCATGGATGCCGGTCGGGTCGTGCGTTTTGATGCCGCACCGGACTACGTCAGACAAATCCATAATCTGCTGGATCTCCAACCCATCAAGGATGCTGGCCTGACGGTGATGATCGACCCCATGTGGGGGAACGGCGCCGGCTGGTTCCCCCGTTTGCTGCAAGGTGGCAAGACCCGCGTCCTCGAGATCCACAACCTGCGCAACCCCATCTTCCCCGAGATGACCCGGCCAGAGCCCATTCCCCCCAATGTGGATGCGGGTTTGAAGGCTATGCTGGATCACCATGCTGATGTCCTGATCATCACGGATGGCGATGCCGACCGCGTTGGGGTCGGCGACGAAACTGGCCAGTTTGTGGATCAGCTGCGCGTCTATGCGTTGTTGGCCCTGTATCTACTGGAAGTGCGCGGCCAGCGCGGGCCGATCGTCAAGACCATTTCCACTACCTCCATGCTCAATAAGCTGGGTAAGCTCTATGATGTCCCCGTCTTCGAGACCGGCGTCGGATTCAAATACGTTGCGCCCAAGATGTTGGAGACCGACGCCATGATTGGTGGAGAGGAATCCGGTGGTTATGCCTTCCATGGCCACGTACCGGAGCGCGATGGTATCCTGGCCGGCCTCTACATCCTGGACATGATGGTCAGACTCCAGCGAAAACCGTCTGAATTGCTGGAGTTGCTTTTTAGCAAGGTAGGCGCACATTATTACGACCGGATTGATACGCGCTTCACCGGTGACCGCGATTCTCGCCGTGAGCGCATCGAGAACGCGGATCCCGAAACCATCGGTGGTTTTAAGGTTACTGGCCTTGACACCACGGATGGATTCAAGTTCAATTTGGACGATGGCGGCTGGCTCCTCATTCGCTTTTCCGGCACGGAGCCGATCATCCGTGTCTACACCGAAACCACCGGCAAGGACCGTGTCCAGGACATCCTCGACGATGGTTTAAGGATTGCAGGGTTGAAATAGGTGCTTGCGGACACCCACTGCCACCTTGATTTCAGCACCTTTGACGCAGATCGTGACCAGGTTTTGGCCCGTGGCCGGGAGGCAGGAGTGGCACGCGTCCTTAATCCAGGTGTTGACTTGGCCTCCAGCCGGGCCGCGGTGGATCTGGCGGAATCTCGATCTCAGGTTTACGCTGCCGTCGGGGTGCACCCTAATGAGGCCAATTCGTGGAGCGAGGATGCCCTGATCCATCTGCGCCAATTGGCTCGTAGCCCCGCGGTGGTGGCCATCGGCGAGATTGGTCTGGACTATTATCGCGATCGCGCCCCGCGTGAGTTGCAGAAGCGGGTCTTTCAAGAACAGCTGGCCCTGGCCACGGAGTTGGAACTGCCCGTCATTATCCATAATCGACAGGCCGGGGCAGACATCTTGGACATCTTATCTGCCTGGCGAGCTGGCCTGGTTGCCGCTGGTGCCCCTCTGGCCGCCAGGCCGGGGGTGCTGCATTCATTCTCGGCCGGCCTGGAGGCTGCCCTCCACGCGATCGACTTGAACTTTTACATCGGCATTACCGGCCCGGTAACCTTTCGCAATGCGCCGGATCTGCAGCAGGTAGTCGCCGAGTTACCCCTGGATCACTTGCTCGTTGAGACGGATGCCCCTTTTTTGGCCCCGCATCCTTACCGTGGCAAGCGCAACGAACCTGCTTACGTTCGGCTGGTCGCAGAGAAGATCGCTGAGCTTCACTCCGAGTCCTTCGAAAGCGTTTCCCAATCGACTAGCGCCAACGCTCAGCGGCTTTTTACCTGGTGAGTAAACCATTGGCCCCGACCACTTTTTTTACGCCTGTTCAAGAGAGCTTAGAACTTGTTGAAAAACGGATGCGTTCCCAATCGGATGGGCACCATCCGGACCTTGGCGCGGCATTGAGCCACTTGCTGTCCTCGGGTGGCAAGCGTGTCCGTCCAGCCGTGGCCTTGCTGGCTGGCGGTATGCTGGGTGCTGACCCGGGTCGTCTGGTCACACTGGCAGCCGCCATTGAACTCCTCCACACCGCCACCCTGGTTCACGATGACTTGATCGACGGTGCGCTTTTGCGCCGCGGCATCCCTACCCTGAATGCTCGTTGGACGCCGGCTGCCACCGTTCTCGCCGGCGATTTCATCTTCGCCCGTGCCGCCAAGCTCGCCTCGGAGACGGATTCAGTCGAGGTCATGCGCCTGTTCGCCGAAACCCTGTCCACCATCGTCAACGGCGAGATCACCCAGATGTTCTCGACCCGGGCCGTGGCCCGTCGCGAGGAATATTACGAGCGCATCTACGCCAAGACCGCCTCCATGTTCGTCCTGGCCACCTCGGCGGCCGCGGTCCTTAGTCCCGTGGGCGAAGATGCCGCTGAAGCTGTTCGCAGATTCGGCTATGAGATCGGCATGGCCTTTCAAATTGTGGACGATGTCCTGGACTTCACCGGAGAGCAGGCCAAGGTCGGCAAACCGGTCGCCAGTGACCTGCGCCAGGGCCTGATCACCCTCCCAACCATTATTTACATGGAAAACAATCCCGGCGACCCGGATATCGACTACCTCAAGGATGGTCACCGCTACAACGAAACCCGCTTGAACCGCTTGATCCCGGCCATCCGCGAGAGCGGCGCCATCGAAGATGCCTTGTGCGAAGCCCGTAAGTTCGTCGACCGCGGCCTGGACGCCCTGGCCGGACTCTCCCTCCCCATGACCACCGAGCGCCAGGCCCTCGAAGACCTGGCCCGCTACATCGTCAAACGCCACCGCTAGGCAGGCACCGCCCCCTAAAAGGCCCCAGGGGCTGCCATAATTAACCTCGTCAGTCTTAACCCCGAAGCGCGCCCGGACTTCTATACAGAATCACTCTTGGAACTCGGCCCCCTCCTGCGGTCGGAATGCCCAATAAATACCTTCTCGAACCGCTTGTCCTCAGCGCAGCCGAAGGAAACCTCAACCTTCGACCCTCCCTACCACGACACGAAAATAGGTCGCAAACGTATCGACCTTGGCTTCGAAGAGATCTTGGTGCAAACCAGGTCGGTCATCCGCACCCCGAAAGTACCTCAACCAGCCGGCCGAAGATTCAGCGTAATCAATAAAATCCGCGCCTCAGAGGTTCAATCACCCATGGATGCCGAGAAAAGCCGGTTTCAAACCAGCTCTTTTCCCAGAACTCGTTTTCGGCCCGAAAAGTATCTCGAGACCTCGGAGGTTCGTATCACCGCGGGTCAACCTCCCGAAGAGCCTGCCTTGGGATGTCCTAAATGGTGTCAGGGCCGAATTTTAGGTATGAATAGCAGTCGAAGGCTCCACCAAATCCCCACCACCCGCCCGCGCCACCTCCCGAAGAGCCTGCCCTGAGCGTAGTCGAAGGGTTTCATCATAAACCCCGCCGGCTAGAACCCTCTTAAGACAACAGATCCTCGCTATCAATCCACCCTCTAACCTTCGGTAGGTTTGGGATCGGAAGGTTCCGAAAATCATGCCCCATGGTCTTGCCAGCTAGGCAAAATAGACAAATGTGCTTCTGGAACCGGTCGCCTCGGACAAAAGCCTCTATACAGGCAGGGACGGCACAGCTGCCGCATCGCTTAAGGGCATCCACTTCCCTGCTGTGTGCTCCGAGGGCTGAGATCGAGAATAGGCAATTTTTGTCCCGTCAGGAGCCCGGGAAGCAAAGCCGACCGGTTCACTAGGCAGAAACGGCGA
>DASQQR010000345.1:0-3594 GCA_035643335.1 Anaerolineales bacterium | reverse complement strand
AATGTAAATGGATTGCGAGCCGCACTTACCAGGGAAATCTGGAACTGGGTGCGTGAGGATTCTCCCGACGTGCTGTGCCTTCAAGAAATTAAAGTTAAGCCGGAACAGATTTCCTCGGCCCAACATGAAACCTTTAAACAGTATTTTCAACAGATCCTCTGGAATCCAGCCGAACGCGCGGGCTATTCTGGAGTGGCGACTTTTCTACGCGATGGGTGTCAGGACATAGCCTTTGGTATAGGCAGCGAACGGTTCGATCACGAAGGGAGAATTATCAAGACTCAGTTTCGAGACTTTTCCCTCTTCAACGTTTATTTCCCAAATGGCGGTCGCGACCTCTCCCGCCTGGCCTTCAAGCTCGACTTTTACGCTGAATTCTTAGATCTCTGTGATCAACTGCATGATCGAGGAGAGCGTCTCATTATCTGTGGAGATTTCAACACCGCCCATAGAGAGATCGACCTGCGCAATCCAAAACAAAACTTGACCACCTCCGGATTTAGGCCAGAGGAAAGGGTTTGGATTGATTGCTATCTTGATCATGGTTTTATAGATGCGTACCGGGCTCTATATCCCGACCGGGTGCAATATACCTGGTGGACGTATAGATTCGGGGCGCGAGAACGCAATATCGGTTGGCGGTTGGATTATTTTCTCATTTCTGAGGGGCTGGTGGACTCCATCTCAGACGTCACCATTCAAGAAGGGGTGCTCGGCTCTGATCATTGTCCTGTGACTCTGACGCTTAGATCTGATTAACCTTGATATCCTCATCTCATTCGTCGGGGTTCGTTCCAAGTGGGGTCTCCAGTTGCTGGGCAAATTCCGCGGCGGTGGTCGCAGGCTGGAGGCAAACGAAATTTTGGCAGACGTAGGCAGTTGGCCGGTTTTCGATCATCCGCCGGCCTTCAAGTAGCTCGGGTGATTGGGACGCAGGGGGATAATCCGAGATGGCCGCGATCAGATGGGGCCGATAGGCGCTCCAAAGGGCACGAGTGAGTTCCTTTGTGGCTGGTTCCTGGGAATTCCCTATAATAGCCACTTCCTTGATGGGATTCAGTGCCAGGTCCAATGCGCATAGCCATTTTCCAAACCCCAGCGGATACTGAGAAATCACATCTTGCATAGAACACAACAGATCCTCGGCCATATCACGCCATTCGCCTCGGCCGGTATAGGCAGCCAGATAGAGCAGGGCGGTGGCGGCGAGTGCATTGCCCGAGGGCGTAGCATTGTCCTGCACGTCTATAGGACGGGTTATCAAAGGTTCGTGATCATCGCCGGTATCGAAAAAACCGCCTTCAGGGTCCTTGAAGTGCTTAATCATCTCCGCGACGAGGTTTTCCGCGGCCGCATACCAACGGACATCTGGATCAGCCTGATAGAGCGCGACCAAGGATAAGATTAGCGAGGCATAATCGTCAAGATAGGCATTGTATTGGGCTTTACCGTTTCTCCAGGAGTGTAGTAAACGATCAGCTGGATGGAGTTCATCTAGAATGAAGTCAATATTGCGTATAGCCAAATCAACATAATCACGAACCCCCAAAAACTTCCCAGCCTCCAGAAACGAAACAACCATCAGGCAATTCCACGAAACAAGGACCTTATCATCCACACCTGGCCGGACTCGAGCCTCTCTCGAACTCAGAAGCCGAGCACGAATGCTATCAAGACGCGTCGAAACCTGGTCGCCAGACATTCCGGTTCTTTGCGATAGAGCAGCATCGTCTAAGACCCGTTGAAGTACGTTTGTACCCTCAAAATTCCCGGATTTCGTAACTCCAAATGCTGAAGTGAAAAGGTCGAAATCGTTGGAGTTCTCTAATATTTCTTCCAGTTCGGACCAGGTCCAGGTGTAGAATTTCCCTTCTTCACCCTCGGAATCTGCATCCAGGCTGCTGTAATAACCTCCCTGAGGCCCTGTCATCTCTCGCATCACAAAGGCCAGAGTCCACTCACATACCTCTCTGAACTTTTGCTCACCCGTCAACAAGTACCCGTAGAGGTAAACACGAGAAAGTTGTGCATTGTCGTAAAGCATTTTTTCGAAATGCGGCACCAGCCAATCATCATCCGTGCTGTAGCGAGCAAACCCGCCGCCAATGACATCATACATACCCCCTTTGGCCATTCTATTTAACACATGCTCAACCATCTCCAGAGCGAATTTGTCGCCCGAAGCAGCCAGGTTAATCAGGAATTCAATCGCCATGGGTTGCGGAAATTTGGGTGCCTGGCCCCAACCACCGTTTTTCCAATCATACGTTTGGGCTAATTTCATAGCCGCTTTTTGGAGAGAGTCCGCCTCCAGAACGCCTCGACCAGAGGCGATTTGGTTGCTGCGCTCAAGACGTTCGGTTAATTGTCCTCCAATCTCCGTAATGCGTTCACGTTCTTCTCGCCAGCTCCTCGCCACGCTCAATAGAACATCTCGGAAAGAGGGAATATTGTAGCGTGAGACTGGTGGAAAATACGTTCCCCCGAAGAAAGGCTTCCCATCTGGCGTCAAAAAAACGCTCAGAGGCCACCCGCCCTGGCCAGTCATTGCCACAACCGCGTTCATATAGATATCATCAAGATCGGGACGTTCCTCCCGATCGACCTTGATATTGATGAAATGCTCGTTCATAATGGCCGCGATTTCCTCGTTTTCAAAGGATTCGTGAGCCATCACATGACACCAGTGGCAGGCTGCGTATCCGATACTCAAAAATATCGGTTTATCCTCTCGTTTCGCCAGCTGTAAGGGCTTTTGCCCCCAGGAATGCCAATCGACCGGGTTATTGGCGTGCTGTAACAGGTAAGGAGAATTGGATTCTATTAAATGATTCGGCATAACAATACCTCTAATTTCATCTTATAGCTGCAACCGAAAATGGTAAAATGCGCTTCGTGAATAGAATTCCAATGAGTACCTTTTATTACTGCCGATCTCGCCAGGCAACGCGATAACGATTATTCTCCAAATTCCAATTCAAACTCTTCGCTATCGTCCCAAATATCATCTCGCTCCATTTCGATTTCTCCAAATAATTGTTCTTGATGCACTTGCACCAGGTGGCGTCTAATTAATTCCAGCATGGCCAGGAAGGTAACCACGATGTCAAGCCTAGAGGGGCTATCACCAAGTAAAACCCTGAAGGTCGCCCGGCGGCGTTGGCGCAGTTTTTCGGCGATCAGTTCAATTTTCTGACGTATGGTAATCTTCGGTGCGGCGACCACATTATCTAGCGAAGGCCTGGGATCGAGTTGTCGCGCCAAGACCAGAACCATACTCGCCGCATTGGCCAGATCATGGTAATATAAGCCCTCTAAATCCAGCCTACCCTGGATCCTGGCGGGAGGCGCCAGACGAATATAGGTGTGAAATCCACGTTCTTCACGTTCGGACAGGAAATCGGCAATTTGCTTGAAACGTTTGTAGGCAATCAGCTGGCGAGCTAAGGCTTCTCCCGGATCCTCTTCACCCTCTTCACGCACCGGAGGCCGTGGTAGAAGTACCTCAGACTTTATCTGTACCAACTTTGCAGCGATGACCAGAAAAAAGGAGACTTCTTCCGCACGGTGGTCTTCGAGGTTTCTCAAATGCTC
>DASQQR010000344.1:0-4933 GCA_035643335.1 Anaerolineales bacterium | reverse complement strand
GACCCAGCGTTCGCCGCGCGGGCTACGCAGCAGGAAGCTGCCTCCAAGGGCCACGCTAATGGCGGTCAATTCTGCAGCAGGATCGGCGTGGGCGAGGCTGCCGCCGAACGTACCCCGGCTACGAACCTGCACCGTGGCGATGTGCGGCATGGCCTCGAAAATTAAGGGCGCGCGACCGGCAACCAGCGAATTGCGCTCCACCTGGTTGTGGCGGGCCATGGCCCCGATGCGTATACCCCCGTCCTCACCCTCGCGAATATAGCCAAGCTCGGGCAGGTTATTGATGTCGACGATTACGGAGGGCTGAGCCAGGCGGAAATTCATCATAGGGACCAGGCTTTGCCCGCCCGCCAGCACTTTGGCGTCATAACCGTATTCAGCCAAGGTTGCCAAGGCCTCATCTGGCGTCGTAGGGGCAAAATATTCAAAAGGGGCTGGTTTCATTAGTCCTTGTCTCCTAAGCTAGCTTCCGGACAGTCTCCATTGCAGGCGAATCTTGGTTTCGATACGAGCAACGACATTGCCAGGCAGAGACCGCAACTACCACCCGACCGGTTTCGATACGGCATAAGAATGCCTACTCAACCAGCGTCGTGCTGTCGATTTTAAGATCGTCCGGCCACTAGTTCAAGGTTACCCGGCCTCTTTCCAGGCGACGAAGCGCCCCCACATAGAGGCGATTTCCATGCCTTTTTGCAGGTAACAACCGATGTAGTAGCGCCCGCTTTCGGCGTTGGCGATGTCCTTGCCGAGATTTTCGGCGTGGACGATCTTCTTGGGGAAGAGGTTCAGATGGGTGTCCTGGTAGTATTTGTCCAGTGGGAACATCTCATCCCAATCTTTGCCGAAGTCCCGGATCAACTTGCGGTTGGCCTCCTCGAAGGTCTTGGGGTGCCAGATGCGCTGGATGGTGTTCATGGGGTGGTCCTGGCTGACCGCGTCAATCCCCAACCACTTGATTTTCTTGTCGACAACCCATTGCGAGAAATCCGGGGAAGGGCCGGGGTGCTTGATCATATAACGGAACTCATCCGAATCGGGACTGATCCAACCGTATTTGTGCCAGCCGGTCTTGAGGATCAGGATGTCTCCCTGGCGCACTTCGACGACACTCTCGATCATCTGGGGGGTATAGACGCTGGAATCGCTGACCAGGTGCGAAATATCGGCGATGACTCCCGGACCCACCCAGTCTTCCAGGGGAACCTGGCCAATGGTCCGCCCGGCCGGCCAGAAATGCTTCTCGCCATCCATGTGGGTTGCCAGGTGAATGCTGGCATTGCAGATGGAACCGTTGCGACCCAATCCAAAGTACTGCCCGCCGACACGCTTGGTATAGGTCACCGTCAAGGGCACATAATTCGCCCACTGGGGGGTTTGGACGCTGAAGGGGATGGTGAGGTCCAACATCGTGGCTGAACCCATCTGCTGGTAGAATTCGTCTTCCGACATGCCATCCGGCGGGAGCAAAGCGCAGGCACGCGCCCAGGCGGATTCGACTTCCATGAAAGGAATGGGGTAAATCATGATCCAGGCGCGGCGATCCTTCAATTCATCGATCTCACCCACAATTGATTCGGCCAGAAGAAGGTGAGCTTTGGGCATTGTGTGATGGGTCATCTCGTAGTATGCGTCCTGGGGGAACATCTCGTCCCAGGACTTGCCATATTCTTCCTTCAATTTGGCCTCCGCTCTGTTGAATTCATTGGCATGCATATAGCGGATGGAGGTGTTCATGGGATGCTCGGCGCAACCGCAGTCCACGCCAATCATCTTGAGCTTCATGTCGAGGGCCCATTGGAAGAAATCCGGAGAGGGTCCTGGGTGCCTGACCAAGAATCCGAATTCCTTTGATTCAACGCCCCCTTGGGCTTGTGGATTGGGCACGTCGGGCTGGTCCCAGGAATACCTGTGATAGCCGGTGTTGATGATCAGGATGTCGCCCTCCTTCACATTGGCTCGTTGGGTGATCATCTCGGGGGTATAGAGGCTGTAATCGGATACGGCGTCGGATATATCCACCACGACTCCGGGCCCGCACAAATCCCCCAAGGGGATATCGGCGATGGCCCGGCCTCCGGAATGGAAAGCCGTCTCGCCAACCAGGTGCGTTCCGACGGTGTTGCTCCAATTGAGGAGCTGGCCATTAGCCCCCTGACCGCCACCGTAGGCCCCAGTTACGCGCTTGAAGAAGTGGATTTCAAGGGCTTTTTCGCCAGGCCAGGGCGGCGTAAAGATACTGCACCCCTGGGTCAGGTCGTATAACTTTGCGTTATCCATCATGTTGATTAGCTGTTCGCGATCCATGGTGTTCCTCGAGGAGGTTGAAGGTTGAAAATTGAAGGTTGAAGGTTCTCCAGAATGTCGAAGTTTTCTTTCGTATGGGCTTTAGAAACCGTATTGCTCGGCGAAGGCCATGAGGGCTTGTTCGAACATTTGCATGGGGGGACGGACCAGCCCGGCGCCAATTTGGCCCACCCCGGCGCTCTTATGGGCAATGCCGGTGTTCACGCGTGGGGTGATGCCAGTTTCCACAACCTTGCGAATATCGATTCCGGTTGGCGTACCGCGGAAGTCCAGCGGGGGAATGGTAAAGTATTTGTGCTCCGTATAGCAAATCTCGTACATCTCCAGGGTGGCGTTCAAAGCGTCTTTGGGCGTGCCGCTGACGAAGGTGACGATGGCCGGCGCGCTGGCCATGGCGAAACCACCGATGCCAGCTGTCTCCGTAATCGTGCTGTCACCGATATCACCGCTAGAATCTTCGGCGGTAAAGCCGGGGAAGTAGAGACCCTGCGGGATGACGACGGGGGCCGTGAACCACCGGTCTCCCAGCCCACTCACCCGAATGCCGAAATCGGTGCCATTGCGGGCCATTACGCTGACGATGGTGCTGCCTTCAATGCCGTTAGCGGAGTCTACCATGCCCTTACAGGCCGCCATCACCGGGTTGAGCACCGTCAGGGCGTTGTCGCCCATGAATTGCAGGATCTTTGCGGCCACATCGCGGTCATCCGTCGCCCTGACGATGTGAGGCGCCAGCGACTTGGTAAACAAAACCGACCCGGCTTTGTTGCGATTGTGCCCTTCGTCGCCCATGTGCAGCGCCTCGGCCAGCATGGCGCGCATATCGACCCCGCCGCTCAGCTCGATGGCCTTGCCCAGCACGGGAGCCATGACGTCTTCCATCCAGCGTAAGCGCTCCAGCACCTCTTCACTATATGCGCCGTAGCGCAGAACTTTGCCATAGCCCTCGTTCAGGTTGGAGTAGGAAAAATTGCCGTGGGTCTTGTTCTCCAAAATGTAAACCGACATGGAGGGACAGATGACGCCCGCCATCGGGCCGACCGCCTGGTGATGGTGGCAAGGCTCGAGCTCAATTTCTCCGGATTCGACCAGGGCTTGCGCTTCGGCCTCGTCCCTGGCTTTGCCCTCGAAAATTAAGGCCCCGGTGATGGCGCCGCGCATGGGTCCGGAGGCACGCTCCCAGGTTATGGGCGGACCGGCGTGCAACAACAGGTTCGGGCGCATGCCGGGGATCACATCGATGGCTTTGCCCATGCCCACCACGGTCGGGCGGGCCTCCATCATGCGTTGGGTGGCTTCAGCGTTGGAATTTTCGATATCCATAGGTTGTTCCTTTGAATGTTGAAGGTTGAAGGTTAACGTTGGCACGTTGGAACGTTTGGTCCGGGTAATTAATCGAGCGACTGCGCGGTCTTTTCCCGGCGGGGAAAGCGTTTTCCGGGTTCGAAGCGGGAGCGGGCCTCTCTCAGAATTTCCTCATAGATTTCCAGGTTGCGATCTTCCAGGTGATCAAAGGTTTGCAAGCTTTTGCTGCCCCAGGTTATGTACCGAAGCGGATCGGGATCGAGCCGGGCGGCGATGATCTCCTCGGTGCCGCGAGCTTGAGCCAGCCGCCAGGCGATCGGATTGACGATCATGCTGTGCCCAAAGCCATAGTTGCCACGCGCATCCGGACCAACCAAATTGGTGGCCACCACGTAGACGTGGTTATCGTAGGCCCGCGCAGCGGTGGTGAGATACCAGATGTCGTAACTGCGCTGGAGGGCCGACGCCCGGACGATGACCTCGGCACCTTTCACCGCCAGCAGGCGCGAAAGCTCCGGAAAGTCACCATCATAGCAAATGATCATGCCGATATTTCCCAATTCAGTTTCGAAAACATCGGCGCGAGTACCCACCTCTACCCAACCTCCGCCGTCACGGCGCTCCCACGGGGCGGGGTGGGTCTTGTCATAGATGCCGATAATTTCCCCATCCGGACCAATCAGCATCGAAGAATTATAAACCACGCCGCGCGGCGACCCCCGGCGGTACGAAGGCCACACCACGTGGACGCCCAGCTCCTTGGCCGCGGACTGGATATCATTGGTGATCCTTCCCGGAGCCTCATCAACCAGATCCCACAAATCCTCTGGAGAAAGATCCGTCTCGTAACCTGTGGTCACTGTCTCCGGAAACACCACCAGCTCGGCCTCGTATTCGGAGACCGCCTTTTTGAGCCAGGTGACCCCTTTATCAATATTGGCCTGCACATCGTTCGGCTGAATAGCAATCTGCACGCAGCTAGCCACGAACTCCTTCATCCTATACCTCCATTACTTTGTCTTCATACGTTCCAGTATAGCCATTAATTTTTCGTTCCCACTGGCGGGGGGACGCCAATCTACCTGTATGACCCGCGCCTCCTGGGCCGCCAGGCTGTCCGTGAAGGACTCCAGGCCGACGTTAATGGCAGCCAGGGGTTGTTTCAAGACGCTCAAATCCAGCTGCTTGAAGGCCTGTTTACTAACAGGCACAGCCTGCGGATCCAGAGCTCGCAGCAAGCGACCCACATAGCGCGCGGCCAGGTCATTACTGGTTTCTACCACCACCCCGGCCTCCTCAAGCTTTTCTACCTGCGCGGCCA
>DASQQR010000343.1:0-13103 GCA_035643335.1 Anaerolineales bacterium | reverse complement strand
GGGTATTCTCATCCGCTCTGGCCAGGCTTTTCAGGTCCTGAAGGACCTCGACAAAATCATCTTCGACAAGACCGGCACGCTGACGGAAGGCAAACCACACGTAACGGATGTAATTACGAATAGCGAATTAGGAGTTAGGAGTGGCGAATCGCAACTCGCAATTCTTCAATTTTCCGCAGCCGCCGAATTCCCTTCAGAACACCCCCTGGCTCAAGCCATCGTGGATCATGCTCAGGAAATACAATTGGATATTCCTGAAGTTAAGGATTTTTCAGCCATGCCGGGCAAAGGGGTCAAGGCATCGTTGAACGGCGTTCTAATTAGTGTCGGCAGCCTGTGCTTCCTGGAGGAAACCGGGGTGGATGTCAGTGCCGCCAGGAAACAGGCAGAGGAGCTGGAGAATGAAGGCAAGACCATTATTGGGGTCGCCCGGGGGCAGGGGCTTGTTGGTTTGGTGGCTCTCGCCGATACCCCCAAGCCGGATGCCCGAGAAGCCGTTGAGCGGCTCCAGGAACTTGGCATTGAACCAGTGATGATCACTGGCGACAACTGGCGCACGGCGCGCGCCGTCGCCAGGGAGAGCGGCATCCAGGAGGTTCTGGCTGAAGTGCTTCCGGACGAGAATGCGGACCAGGTACGCCAGTTGCAGGAGCACGGCTTCCGGGTAGCGATGGTTGGGGACGGGATCAACGACGCCCCGGCGCTGATGCAGGCTGATGTGGGCATCGCCATTGGAGCTGGCACAGACATCGCCATCGAGTCCTCCGACGTGATCCTGGTTGGCGAGCGTCTGGCGGCTGTCCTAGACGCCTATCACATCGGGCGCAGCTCGTACCGGAAAACGGTTCAGAACCTGGTATTGGCCTTAACTTTTAACGGAATCGGCGTGCCAGCCGCGCTCACCGGTCTGGTGCACCCGGTGTGGGCGATGATCGCCATGCTCGCCAGCGTCAGCACGGTGCTGGTCAATTCGTTCGCCGGCCGGCTCTTACCTAAGGCTGGCGAAGAAACGAAACCTGAAGAAGAGCGGGTGGAACAACGTTGATGGGGGCCACGCCATCGCAGGACATTTCGGACGTGAATAAGAGGCGCATCAATCTACCGCACGTACCAATCCGGCCACCGGACTCAAAGCGAACCATTTTGGAAAGGCGTGTATCAGTGCTGGCGTCGAATCGATTTCTAGCCGTTCTTCGCGGATCGCCCGGGCAAACGTGATCCGTCCATACCAGACTTCGTAGAGTGCGGCAAGTTCCGCCTGGATAAGGATATCAATGTCAAAACCGGGATGTTTGACGCACACCGATACGTCGCCAGGATCCAACACGAGCCAGAAGCGCTTGGGGCGAGTCTCGCGAAAATTAAACTCAACCACCACCCGGTGTTCCGGTAATCGTTCGGGATTGACCCGGTCCCGCATCCACCACAGGAGCAAAACCGGATTGAGTTCGGCCGGTTCTGGTTCGCCGAAAGCCCACTTTGCGCCCCAGCGAGTGAGGCTGTCGATAATCGGATACAGCTCCCACCCGGCCGGTGTAAGCTGGTAGCGGGATTTTCGACCCCCAGATTCACTCAGCCTTTCCACTGCCCCCACCTGTTGCAAGCGCCGCAGGCGCTCGGCCAATAAGGCCTTGGGGATCCCCGGCAGCCCACGTTCCAGCTCATTGAAATGCTGCGCGCCGAGCAATAGATCGCGCACGATCAACAGCGTCCAGCGGTCCCCCAGGATTTCCACCGCTCGTGCGGTCGGACAGTACTGCCCATACTTATTCATGCCAGCAGTATAGCAATACAGACCAACATTGTCCAGTTCATTTGTTGAACTTGAATTGTCGAACGGGTCGAACTACACTGTTAGGTGATTGGCCGGAAGTAATTTTACAGATTGTGAGCCCAAAACGGCCAATAAGGATGGTCTCTAATGTCGATTTCAACAAAAGCTTTGGTTGTCAGCTGGCCAGGCGGCCTTTCGGGAAGAGGTGAGGTGGAAAGGTGTTAACTTCAAGTTCTTTAGATCAGCATGTCAAGCAGCACTACGCCCCAATCGATCTTATAGCTATCATCCTCGATGCCCTCTCCAGCGCTGGAAAGGACGTGGACAATCTCAAGCCCGAGGACCTTGCCCCTATCGACGAGTTCCATATTCGGGGCCGAGAAGCGACCCTCGAGCTTGCTCGCGCCGCCGGGATCACCTCGGCAACTCGTGTCCTCGACGTCGGCTGTGGCTTGGGAGGCGCTTCCAGGTGCATCGCACATCAATTCAGCTGCCGAGTCACCGGTATCGACCTGACCGACGAGTATTGCCGCGTAGCGACAATGCTCGCGGAGCGCTGCGGACTGTCTGCTCTCGTTGACTACAGGCAGGGTGATGCTCTCCAGCTCCCCTATTCCAATGCGCGATTTGACATTCTCTGGAGTCAGCACGCCGCCATGAACATACCGGACAAAGCGAAGCTCTACGGCGAGATGTTCCGTGTGCTCAATCCCGGAGGCACCCTGGCCATTTATGATGTGCTGGCAGGTCCTACTACGCCAGTCCACTTTCCCGTCCCATGGGCTCGCACACCGGAAATCAGCTTCCTGGCGACCCCGGATGAGCTTCACTATTTCCTCGAACGCACCGGGTTCAGGATCATCAGCTGGGAAGACACCACATCCGCCGCCCTCGAATGGTTCGACAAGCTGGCTGCCAGGTTTCAGAAGAGGGGGCCCCCGCCCCTTGGTTTCCACCTCTTCTTAGGTGCGGACTTTCAGATCATGGCTCGCAACCAGGTCCGGAACCTGGCTGAAGGCCGCATTATTCTCGCTCAGGTTGTGGCAAGGAAAGGAAGATAAAGATGAAAAAGACGGTTGTTATGATTGCGTTACTCCTTGCCTTGGTCATGGGGATGCCCCCCATCGTCCGCGGAGGTCATACTGCTGACCTCGCTTCTGCTTCCACTTGGGACGCAGAGGGGGAAAGTTCCGGGATCGGGATCGTGAGTTCAATCGTCAAGGCGCCAATCGTGCCGGATGGCGACGTTGCTGGCGCCCTTACGGAGTTGGTAGTCGATCTGGATACCTCGCTCGACCCGAGCGTGACCGGACGAAGCTTACCCGGCGGTAAGACGATCAGGGTGATTCTCCCTGAGGAATTTGAAAACACTGGCCTGTTGCCCGTCCAGGACTTTTTCACGCCCCCGAATTGCGTGCCAGGCAACCTGCAATGCAACTCCGCAATATTATTGCAGGGCTGGCCGCAGCACCCGATCCTGCCCTCGGTTCCGCCCGGTCAGGGGCCGCCGCGATATCACGTGACCCTGGAAGGGACGAATACTGTTGTGATTACCGCTGTTGAAGACCTGATCCCCGGTGACCCGCTCCCCGGTCCTGGGATCAAGCAAATCCATCTGGTCCTGAATGGTTTCCGGAATCCTGATCCGGGATTCTATGAAATCCAGGTGGTTGCCGAAACGGGCCCGGGTGGAGCTACGGAGATGGGTTCAGCCCAGGTCAAAATCATCTCCCAGATCAGGCCGAGCATCAATGTCACGAGTTTTTTCAATCCGGGCAGTCCAAACACAATCTATCAGCAAACCTTACCGGGAGAACTGACGCCCTTGCCCTATGACTTTCTGCTTTGGGACCGCAGCGGCGCACCCATGGAAGGGGTAACCATTTCAATGGTCAAGCCATCTCATGGTCTTCTCCTGCAAGGCAACAATGTGGTAGGCCAAGTCTTCATCAGCTCGCCTGCCGGGGCTTCTGGCCAGGAAGTCTTCACGGAAAACCCCTCGTTTTCCATCCCAGCCCCGGTTTCCGGAGTGCCAACTGCGCGTCTTACCGCTTTCTTCAGGGCGGGTTCCGCGACAGGTGAGTACGTGGTAACCTTCAAACTCAATGGCGGTAACTCAGTCCAGACCTTCGTATCCGTAAATTGAGCGTTATGTTTCCACAGGAGATGATATGCGTCTATACCTTACCCCAGACGAATGATCAGGGGTTGTAAGGTACACTCCCATTGGGGATGAATTCAAAATCTACGCCGGGTGCAACCGCATGGCTAAATTCAGGATGCGGCCCGCCATCCAACGTGAAACTGGCGACCGCAGTATGCTTCAACCAAACCACCTTGGTGGGGTGTAGTGCACCATCAGCTACCCGGACCAGCTCGTGATAATGGACATAGCCGCGATCGGCATAGCTGCTGGCTTTCTCTGCCGACCAGGTATCGATAATGGCATTTACTTTGTACAGCAGTTGGCCATCGCCGGCATCGCTAGACCACCAGTTTGAAGCGCCAAAGGGGCCTGTGTTGTAGTGCTTCCCAACCAATTGGCCGGGGCCCGTCTGGATCCAATAATGGCCGGGGATATCTGTCGCGCCGCCCTCGCCATCCGGCGCACCAGCAAGATAGTAATCTTCCCCGTCTACTGTGACCACAGGGGCGTGAAGATACCCGCTGGCAAGTACGGGCGTCGCCACCACCGCCAGGAGGCTCAATAACGCGATTCCAGTGATCATCGCTTTTCTAATGAACATTGTATCTCCTTTCAAACTATAGTTGATATTGTTGGTAAAGGTTTGATGCGTTGTGGGCAATGGTTCTTACAAATGTGCGACTAAACCAGAGCGCTGTAGGTCAGCGCTACCACCAGCCCGAACACCATATGCCCCATCAGCAGCCCAACCATCATCATCGGGCCGCTTTCCATCTGTGGAGGACGCGGGTGCATACGCATCATCACTGGCATCATGACCATGAAAAGGACCCCGTGGACCGCGCCGAAGATCAATCCCCACAGCCAGGTTGGGCTGCCGATCCCAAAGCTCCATAACAAGGCGTAAATAATAGCGAAGATTACCCCCATCATGAAGTGAGCCAGGGTGCCAGGGACTCTGGAGGCACCTTCTCGCTTAAAAAACAAACGAGGCAGGTGTCCTTTTATCCTGCCTCGCCACGGGGATGGAGAATATCGGTTTCTAATCTCGCTTCGCCAGGGGGACGAATACGAAAGCGGTGACCAGGCCATAAAGAATGTGGCCTAGCAGGCTCATCCATTGATCCGTCCCGATGACGAAGATCATCTGGGTCATGCCCAGGAAGACCGGCATCAGGGTCAAAGCACCGAGCAGCCACCAGACAGCGGCGTTGGCGATCCCGCCAATGACGGCGTTTGTCCACGTCAGCGCGAAGCGCCCGGCGACTAGGCCATAAACAGCACCGATGAAGGCGCTGATCGCCATGTGGACGACGAACCCGACGAGGGCATTTTGCACGCGGATGAGCATGCCTACCATGGGCAGGAAGCCCGTCATGGCCATCAGCGTGCCGAACACCAGGCCGCCGGCCAGTCCGGCAATCGCTCCGGAGGTGATCAGCTTGGCTGACGTCAGACTCTTGGTTTGCTCTAAAGTAAGATCGGACATTTGTTCCTCCTTTGGGGTGAAAAATAGATTCTGCAATATTTATTAGACAATATAGACCCTGATACTCTTACCAGATTCGTCAAGAGGAATGAGTTTTGTCCGGCCTCATGGTAGTGATGAACGGCATGGGTAAGGAATGCATTTCTTGGGTAGTCCTATCTTATGCAAACGGAATATAAAAACGTGCGATTTGCCAACCGGTCTTATTCAGAAAGGAGACTCCTATGGACGCTACGATGTTCGTTACCGCACTCCTCTCACTGGTCTTCGTGGCTATCTTGGCCGTCAGGAAGGTGGAACAGAATTCAAATCGCCGCGTTGTGCCAGTTCCAGTGCCCGTTGAACGCAGTAAGGCAGGCAGCTGTACCTATCGCCGTTGAATTCGTGGTTCCATCTGGGGGGCAATTCCCGAGATTTGACGGCGAGCACCTCGGTAGGCGGCCTGGCTCCTGACTTCGAGGCCGTCTCACTCGATGGAAAGACCGTGCAACTGAGGGAGTTACGCGGCAAAATCGTGCTCCTCAACTTCCTTTTCTTGACCCTTGACCAAAATTTCGATACAATATATATGATATAAATCATCATATATATGCAAATTCCTTTGGGGAGACACTTGCTAGCCCTGGGGTCGGCGCACCCCCTTACTCCTATCCATGTTCTCCGTGACAAGGAATGAAGGCATCTCTCTCACCCGGCGACAGTTCCTCAAGCTGGCGGGATTCAACGCCCTGGCATTGGGCGTAGCGCTCTATTTCCCGCGCCGCGCTTCTGCTCACGGCTCCGGCCCCAAGCCAATCCCCGGAGGAATCCAACCGTTCGGCCCTAGAACAACCGTCTACCATGTCCTCCTGCCTGGTTATCCACCGTTTGGCAGCCCGAACCCGGCCGAAAACGACCTCTCCCTGATCACTGACTTTAACGGGCATGTCGGTCTGGCCTATGTACAAGGGATGGGCACCCGCACCGACAAAACCACCGGAGCTTCCACTCGCAATGTCTTTGAGGTTGACCTGCGCTTCATGACAGGCGAATATGTCGGCGAGGATGGTCAGCGCCACCACGGGACGTTCGTCCTGACCTGACTGGATGTTTTCGAGGGCGAGTTCGCCCTGCAGATCCATGACTTCAACCCCGGCATCCATCACAACGGTCTGTTCTGGACCGAGCAGGTCAGCAATGACGTCGTGGCGGTTAACCCAGGCAACGGCCGCGCCACGATCCAATTGGAAAATCAGCCGACCAGGGACTACGGCGACATCGTCAATGCCTTACTGGAAGGCCCATATGTCCCCGGCATCGCCTCGATCCGCATTGACTGGTCAGCATCCAACGACAAGCACCATTTCCACGATGAGGCAAGCAGTTTCGATGCAGATGTCGTCTTTAGTGAAGCACAGGCTTGGTGGATGGCAGAGACGGCTGATGCCGGATTTGTGGCCGATGACATCTCTACCTCGCACAGCCTTTTTGCCGAGGTGGGCCACGAACGCAACGGAGTCTACTTCCCCAACGGTTGATCCAGCAACCAGACGCCAGGTATAAAAAAGGACAGGCTGCCTGTAATCTTGGAAGGCCTGTCCTTTTTGTTTGTTTGCAATTACATCATCCTAACCAGGAAACGTTAATTGAATCAGTTACTTTCTTTTACTGGCTTTCCTCAACTTGTTGTTGTGCTACCAGGTTGCATTCAAGCCCCAGTCGTATGGCTCATAAATCAGTTTTATGGCATCCTGATTCTTTGATAACCATGCCCGGCGTCCGTCAAATGGCAAATGCTCGATCAAGAACGATACGATGCCATCCCGGCCGCCAAAGTCGCCCTTGAACCACTGGAAGAGACTGGAAACTACGAGCAATTGTTTAGCCGGATTTATCTTCACATTGGAGTCAACAAAATTACGGGCAGCCATGTCCAGCTGCGCCTCAAGATGATCGGCAGAATAGACCTGGATCGGTGGGCAGGACCGGCTGGCACAGTTTAATGCGAAGTGAACACGTGGATCCAGTGGTAATACCCAGGGGAGACGCGCGTCTTTGGAAGCGAAGTGCGGGCCAGGCAGAAATGGGTGACCGCGGTTGGCGCGCAGGATACCGTGCTCGATATCATCCAGGCTCACCTGCCGGCCTGCTAAGTGATAAGCAGCTCGCCGAAAGAATGCGAGCCGCCCGAGACGTCCCTCCGCCACGCTATGGTGCACGCCGAAAGCGATCACCGCATCTATCACCAGGACGTTATACAGGTTGATCCAGAAAGCCATTTGCCCATCGTTTGTCAGCCTGGCAGGATCGAAGCTTCTCAGACGCGGTGAGCACAGGGTTCGAAATTCCTGGTAAGCCGCGCTTGTCCGCAGAGCGGCGTAGTTAACGTGAACGCCAGAATCGTCCACCGCGGTAGATTTGGTCCTATCCAAAGCGCGCTTAAGATCCGCAGCCGGGTCTGTCCCAAAATCCGGGATGGACCCGGCTGCCGAATCGTTCAATACATCGCCAGCCTGTACTCCACTCAACTTATCCAAGAGCTTCTCTCTGAGGCCAATCAACCAATCTATATGCGTTCTTTGCCTTTCGTTGTATTCAGCGAGATCCCTATATTGAGGGCGAGTGGAGAAATTGACCCGGGCTGATCTACTCATGAACCGCCTGCACCTCCTTGAGAAGCGCTTCAACCCGGGATTTGAGGGCGGGCGCGGGTGCGGCACCGACTAGACGATCCCTCTCCTCTCCGTTCTTGATAAAAAGTAAAGTGGGTATGCCCTGGACGCCATACCGGATTGCCCACTCAGGATTGTCGTCTGTGTTGACCTTGGCAACAATCAGCTTGCCAGCGTACCGGTGGGCGATCTCTTCAAGTACCGGCGCGATCATGCGGCACGGGCCGCACCAGGGCGCCCAGAAATCTACAACTACTGGCACACCAGACTTGAGGACGTCGTCCTCAAAATCAGCATCAGAGACGTGTATAGGTTTGTCCATAAACTTCCTTCCATGAATTTTAGTTTAATGGCACTTCCGTTTCTAACGGGAAAAAGGCCGGATCTGGGGGGTTGTGGGCGTGCTCCGCACGCCCACAACCCCCCAGATCCTGGTCCTTCCCGCTAAAAGCGAAAGACCCAGTATAATTAACATCTACTATATTGAACGAATTGGCCGGTCAAATCTTACCTGACATGTTTTGTTTGACTCCCACCAACAGGGCGTAACCAAGCTTGCCTGCTCGCACCGCCTCAACTGCCGAGCGCGCCAAGCCTCGAGCCTGCTCAAAATCAGCTCCTGGCAGATCGAGTTTCTTGAGCTTCACCAGCATTTCGGCCGCCAGCAATTTTGTACGGATGTCTCGAACCAGCTCTCTCACGGCATCATCGTGCTTCTCTGCAGTTACAATGGCAAGGCCGGCTTCCTTCAGGTACGTGACATATTCTTCCAAAGGCCGGGCGTCGCCAATGCAGGCAACCCACGCCAGCAAGCCTTCCAAATCCTCCGGTAGTTCGCCGGTGCGGGTGAGCTCGCTCAAGCCCAAACGCCCTTCAACCCGCATCACGCGGGCAAACCCGCTCGCTGCCGTGGCTTTATCCGGGAAGGTGCAGAAGGCGCATTCGCAGATCAATGCATCAAAGACAGCCTCGGGAAAGGGTAACGTTTCGACATCGCTGTGTCTGAACTGCACACGATCGGCCAATCCTGCTGCCTGCGCGGCTTCAGTGGCTTCGGCGACCAATTCCTGGCTGTAATCCACTCCCACAACATCACAGCCGTAGCGCTGGGCCAGATAGATCGCGCTCGTGCCTTTGCCCGAGGCCACATCCAACAGGCGCCGCCCCGGTCCCAGTCTCAGAAATGAAGCCAGCCTTTCGCTGAGCGCCACCCCGCCTGGGTGAAAAGAGTCACCCAGAAGCAAGTGTGCCCAATCGCTGGCGTATAAGTTGGCGCAGCAAGTCTTTATGTCTACAGCTTTTGGGAGTTCGATTTGTGCGCTCATTTCTTATTCCCAACTTTACGCGCCGAAAAAGGCTGGTTGAAATTGAACGTAAGCGGGGGTGGATCGAATGCAACCCCACGACGTTCGGCGCGCAAGCGTGCCATCTGGCGAGCGGTCAGCTGGGCACGTGCCTGCTCGCGATAACCGACGTTGTTATAGGCACAAAAGGGGATCTGTTTACCGTCGGGCAGGAGAATTTCCTTACAGCATTTCATCAGGTTTTTCTGGTTGAAGGTCCACGGGTCCAGAAAATCCTGGAGCATGATCGTAAAGACGTGGTCGGCTAACTCCCCCAGGTCAAGACTACCATCCGGCAAGCCACACGCCGCGCAAGCGAGGCCGAACTGCTGCAGCGTTTTTGCTGAGCCCGGCACAGCTGACGAGGACCAAAGCCCTTCCAGGGCCGTCTTTATTTCATGCCCAAGATCGGGCAAGACACGGTTGGTGATGTAATCGAGATACTCATCCACATTGAGAATACGAGGCAGGGGTAAGACCGTGTCGCCGTCCACATAGGCATAGGTAACCGAGTTGCAGGTGGGGAAGCAGCACGGCACCGGGACGAAATCACTCACCGTAAAAAGGCCCTCTGTTTGCTTTTCGATATCGCGGATCACATCCGGGATGGTCATCCGCTGTAGAGGGTCATGTTCGCCGTGGCGACCGGAGTGAAAAGCGGGTTGAAAGTTGATGCCCCGCACCGCCGGATGCTCGAGGCCGAATTTGACGATGCGACCAACCTCACGTTCGTTGACCCCCCGTTCGATGGCAGGTACGAGCACCACGGATAAGTCGCTGGCAGCCAGCCGCTCAAGGGCGTGTAATTTTTCGGGCAAGATGTCAGCCTCGCCGCGCAGGATGCGATATGTCTCCGCCTCGAAGCCATCGAACTGGAAATAGATCACCGGTCGGACTTCCGCCAGTTGATCCAGGAACCGGTCGTCGTTGGCGATGCGTTTGCCGTTCGTGTTGAGCATGACGTATTGGATGTCCCGCGCTTTGGCCGCCTTGATCATCGCGATGATTTGGGGGTGGATGGAAGGCTCGCCCCCGGAAAACTGGACGACCTCTGGATGGCCTTCTGTCTCCACAAAATGATCCAGGATGTCTTCTACCTCTTTCAGGGTCAGGTTAAACCCGGCGCCGGCGCCGGCGAAACACAAGGGACAATCCATATTGCACGCGCTGTTCACCTCGATGATCCCCACGCAAGCGTGCTGCTGGTGGTCGGGACATAAACCGCAATCGTACGGGCAGCCGCGCTCGATGGCGGTTGTATATTGGAGGGGAATCGTCCCTGGCTTGTTGAATTTCGCAGCGGAGGTATATGCCTGGGCATCCGCATAAACGAGCGCTTCAAAAAGACCATGCTCCGGGCAGCGTTTCCGCATAAACACTTTATCCTCCCGCAGGAGAATCTGGGCATCGATCACTTGGCGGCACACCGCGCAAAGGCTGCGGGTGAGCTCGTACAAAACATAATCTGCGTCCTGCTTTGCACGCACCTCGGTTTTTAAACTCTGGTCGAACATGAATGATTCGCTCCCTTAGGAAAACATTTGGCGGGCAAAGACACAAACGCTGATAAATGAACTGTCCACCTGTGATGAACTCGTGGTCATAACAGCTAATAGACGGTTTAGAGGCCGCTTTTCTTACCGTCCGAATCTCCGCCACCATTACCAGTATGGCGGATACCTCACCGTTTTGCTAATTGAGCTAACTCGAACCTCTCGATTATCCCGGTTTCTTAAGGATGGCCGAGCAGCAAATATTGACTGGCGCGCCAAAGGGGCTGGATACTGGCCTGTTTGGCGACTGTTGAACTGGCGCACATCGGTTTGGCCCGCCAACACTTCGCCGGACGAGTAAGAATAAACCTTGTGAGCTTGTCTTTACAACCGGAACACATCGCTGAGTGAAAGGATGGAAGAATGCCCCGAGATTTACCTCTTGGTAATGGCAGCTTGCTGGTGGCCTTCGACAAGGATTACCAGATTCGAGACCTGTACTGGCCGCACGTAGGCCAGGAAAACCACGCCCTGGGCCATGCGTTTCGTTTGGGTGTATGGGCGGATGGTCAGTTTCGCTGGTTGGACGACAGCCGTTGGGAACGCAAGTTGAGATACGTGTCGGAGACCCTGGTGACGGATGTGACCCTGCAGCACCCGGACCTGGGAATTGTGCTGCGGGTCGCCGACGCGGTAGATTTTCACGAAAACCTTCTGGTGCGCCGGTTTGAGATTCAGAACCGCCACGGTCAAGAGAAAGAAGTGCGCCTGTTCTTTCATCACGATTTTCACATCGGTGGTAACGAGGTCGGCGACACAGCTTATTACGAGCCGGACCGGCGGGCCGTCTTGCACTATAAAGGGGCGCGTTGGTTTTTGATCAATGGCGCGGTTGAGGTTGGTGATCGTGATCCAAATTTGGGTTGGGATGCAACACCCGATACCCATCCCGGCATGGTGGTCGGTCTGCACCAGTGGGCGTGCGGCCTGAAAGAGATTCACAACCTGGAGGGAACCTGGAAAGACGCGGAGGATGGAGAGCTTGAGGGCGGCAGCGTTGCACATGGTTCGGTGGACTCGACGGTGGGTCTCACCGTTCGCGTGCCCGGGGACGACAGTCGCGTGGTCTGGTACTGGTTAGCAGCCGGAGAGAACTTCGCAAGCGTCGTCACCATCAATCGCCTGGTGCGGCAGCGAGGCCCAGAGTCCTATCTGCAGCGCGCCTCCGCTTTTTGGAAGCTCTGGCTTGAGAGCCACGTGCCGGATTTGAGCAGTCTTCCTGCTCCAGTAGCCGAACAGTACAAACGCAGCCTGCTGGTGATTCGCACGCAAATCGACAACGGCGGGGCCATCATCGCCGCCAACGATTCGGACATCTCCTCCGCGGTGCGGGATACTTATAGTTATATGTGGCCGCGCGATGGCGCCTTGGTCGCCAATGCTCTCAACCGGGCAGGCTACCTGGACCTGCCGCGGGCTTTCTTTCAGTTTTGCCAGAGAGTGCTGACGCGGCAGGGATACCTGCTGCATAAATACAACCCCGATGGCACGCTGGCCTCGTCCTGGCACCCCTGGTACCGGGACGGGAAGAAAGACCTGCCCATCCAGGAAGATGAAACCGCCCTGGTTCTATGGGCGCTGTGGGAGCACTTCAAACGCTTCGGGGACGTGTACTTCATCAAACCGCTCTATCGAGGCTTGATCTGCCCGATGGCCGATTTTCTGGTTGGCTTTCGTGATCCGGAAACCGGGCTTCCTGACCCAAGCTATGATCTTTGGGAGGAGCGTCACGGCATTCTTGGTTGGACAGTTGGGGCCACCTGGGGCGGGCTGCAGGCCGCCGCGAACTTCGCCGAGGCGTTTGGTGAGCTAGACCGCGCCGCGCAGTACCGGCGCGCCGCAGGTGAAATCAAATCTGCTGTGGATCGCTACCTCTGGCAGCCCGAGCTGAACCGCTTTGCCCGCATGATTAATCGCCTCCCCGGCGGTTCCTGGCAGGTGGACAGCGTTCTGGATGCCTCCCTTGTTGGTCTGTGGCAATTCGGGATGTACGCGCCGGATGATCCGAAAATCGTTGCTACCATGCAGGCCATCCGCCAGCGTTTGTGGGTCAAAACCCGGTTTGGCGGGCTTGCCAGATACGAGAATGACCGCTACCAGCAGGTCAGCCAGGATATTGCCAATGTACCCGGCAATCCCTGGTTCAT
>DASQQR010000342.1:0-2879 GCA_035643335.1 Anaerolineales bacterium | reverse complement strand
ATAGAGGGGATCGAGGCTATAGCAGAAAGGGTAAACACCTGACAAGGAGTTCATATGCAACGACGTAAATTTCGGTTTGCGTGGTTGGGATGTATATTGCTGGCAATAACCCTGGCCTGCAATTTCATTACGGGACTGTCTCAGGACGTAGAAAGCGCGCGCCAGACGGCTCAATATGCGGGTACGCAGGTGCAGGCCATTGCAACCCAAGCGCAGGGATTAGCTACGTCCGTTGAAGAGAGCGGGTATTTGAAAACCGCCCAGGCTATCGCGACGGAGAGAGGCTCTGAGATCTTGGGGACCGCGCAGGCCCTGGCAACTGAGGCAGAAGAACGAGGCGTGCTGGATACAGCGCAAGCGTACGTCACCCAAGAAGGGAGCAACCTATTTTCAACTGCTAAAGCCGCCACGACCAAGGGCATCCATGAAGGAGAGGCCCCCGAGGATATTCCGATCGTCGATCAATCTACAATACAAGACTTTTATGGATCGCAAACCTTTATCACTTACCTGACATCCTTAGACTTCCAGTCGGTGTTGAACTTCTACAAAACCGAAATGCCAGCCCGAGGTTGGGCATCAGTCGCAGAGGGCTCATTTGAGGCAAGCAAGTCTGCCCATCTGAACTTCAGCAAACCCACGCAGACGGCTTCCGTAACCTTAAATGTCAATCCAATTGACCAAAAAACCATCGTGGTCATTCTGCTTCAAAATCAATGACACCAGCATTGCCAGTGATGTCCAGCTTCGTGGAAGCGATGGAATTGAGTGTGGTAAAAAAGCGTATTTGCGCATGACCTTACCGGCCTTGCGACGTGCTCGGCAGCTTGCGGGAAGTTTTCCTAACAACCTGACCAGTAAATTTTCCTGCGGGGAGCCATTTGATGCTAGAAGCCTTCTTTAAACCGAAGTCCGTGGCTGTTATCGGGGCCTCTACGGATCCCGACAAACTCGGCCATGCCGTGGTTAAGAACCTGGTGGACGGGGGTTATGAGAAAGTCGGAGAAGTCTACCCAATTAACTTGAAGGCGGACGAAATCCTTGGCCATAAAGCTTACCCTTCGGTCCTGGACGTTCCTGGACCCATAGATTTAGCAGTGATCGTGATCCCCTATCCGTACGTGCCAGACGCCTTACGTGAATGCGGTGAGAAAAATATCCCCGCGGCTATCGTGATCAGCGCGGGTTTCCGCGAAGCCGGGCGCGAGGGCCTGGATCGTGAGTATGAACTGATTGATATCGGCAAGGAATACAATATCCGCCTGATCGGACCGAATTGCCTGGGCATCATCGACAGTTATACCCCCCTAAACGCGTCTTTCGCCGCAGGGACGCCACCCAGCGGACCTATGGCATTCATGTCCCAATCGGGGGCCCTGGGGACCGCCGTGCTGGACATCGCCCTGGCCGGCCGCCTGGGGCTATCCAAGTTTGTCAGCCTGGGCAACAAGGCTGACGTGAGCGAGATCGATTTGCTGCAGGCCTGGGTTCAAGATGAAGACACTCATGTAATTCTGATCTACAGCGAAGGTATGCCCAATGGAC
This sequence comes from Anaerolineales bacterium, assembly GCA_035643335.1. GTDB lineage: Bacteria > Chloroflexota > Anaerolineae > Anaerolineales > UBA4823 > DASQQR01. Next base: position 1,334 of record DASQQR010000342.1, on the reverse strand, counting down.
AAGAATTCATCCGGGTTGCCCGAGCGGCCACGCGCAAGAAGCCGATCGTTGCGATCAAATCCGGCGTGACCCAGGCCGGTTCAAGAGCAGTATCCTCGCATACTGGATCGCTGGCAGGTTCTGAACAGGCCTACCAGGCTGCATTCCAACAGGCAGGCGTGCTACGAGCCGAATCAATGGAATCGTTGTTCGACATGGCCCTGGCGCTTGGCTACCAGCCTCCCCTGCAAGGCGACCACATCGCCATCATCACCAACGCGGGAGGTCCTGGAATCCTGGCAACGGACGCCCTGGAACGTACTGGTATGAACCTGGCCCGATTCGAGAACCAAACGATTAAGGCTCTGGAGCAATATCTACCTGATGCGGCCAGCGCGGCCAATCCAGTGGACGTCTTGGGAGATGCTCGCGCCGACAGGTATCGCTTCGCCCTGGAGACCGTATCGTCCGATCCCAATGCGGATGGGCTTTTAATTGTCCTAACGCCCCAGGCGATGACCGAAATCGAAGCGACTGCGCACGCGATTGGCGATTTAGCAAAGGAGATCGATAAGCCAGTTCTCGCCTGTTTCATGGGCGAATCTGAAATCCGGACCGGGGTAGACATTTTGCAGGAATACGGCGTGCCCAATTATCCTTTCCCCGAACGAGCGGCCCGGGCCTTCAAAGCCATGGCGGAGTATCGGGAGGTGAAAGATCAACCTGAGCCCAAATATGCCGAGTTTAATGCCGATGAAAAGGCGGTTCGCAAAGTGATCCAAAGAGTACGTTCCGAAGGGCGGGTGTCGATAGGAGACGCAGAAGCACGCGAAATCCTGAAAGCCTACGGATTACGCATCCCTCGGTCCGAAATCGCTGATACACCGGAAAAGGCGGCTGAAATCGCGCGGGAAATTGGCTATCCGGTGGTGCTCAAGATCGCCTCTCCACAAATTCTGCACAAAACAGACGTCGGCGGTGTCAAGGTCGGGTTGGAAAACCGGGATGACGTGATCGACGCGTTCGAGTTGATGGTTTACCGGGCGCAGCGCTACGTTCCAGAGGCACACATTTGGGGCTGCCTGGTCCAAGAAATGGTGCCAGCGGAAGGCCTGGAGGTGCTGGTGGGGATGAACCGAGATCCCCAGTTCGGCCCACTGGTGACATTCGGACTGGGTGGTATTTACGTCGAAACGCTGAAGGATGTGACTTTCCGAGTGGCGCCCTTCTCGGTTTACGAGGCAGAAGCAATGTTAAGCGAAATTCGCGCTCGGGCTTTGCTGGATGGAGTACGGGGCCAGCCAGCAGTGGACAAAGAGGCGATCGTAGATAGCCTACTTCGCGTCGGTCAACTG
>DASQQR010000341.1:0-2373 GCA_035643335.1 Anaerolineales bacterium | reverse complement strand
CCTGATGGCTGCGGCTGTAGTGTTCCAGGGGGCTACGGTATTTGGAAGTACGGCGACAGCGCCTATCGGTGCCCTGATCTTGCTGTGGGCAATCTACGGTGCGCTGGTTGCTGGTATGGGACTGACTGACTCTGGTGGCCGCGCAGTGGGCTTCTACTCGCTGTTCCTGTCCATCGCCATGGTCGCCTTCGCGGTATGGTTCCTCGCCAACGGACCCATCGCTGGCGTGATCGTAACCATCGCAGTCGCCATCCCGTTCTTCCTGCAGTTCTTAGAGTACGTAGTTCCTTACCGCTCACTGGCGCCCATCGCTGGTTACCTGATGCTGCTCGCCGGTGTGATTGGCTTCGCCTCCGGTATCGGGCTGTACCTGGGTGTATTATAACCGCCCAATCAGTCCACCCGGAGATGAACTAGTCTGAATTACGAATGGTCCTGGCCGGGCTTGGCTTTTGCGAAGCCCGGCCAGTTTTGTAAGAAGGAAAGTACAAGGAAAGATATGGAACTAAAAGAAATATTGGATGAAATCAAGAAGAAAGAGGAACAGCTTTCCTGGGAAGGCACCTTTGCTGAATATTTCGAGATGGCTGTGAAAAACCCGCAGCTGACCCGGCTGGCCCACGCCCGCATCTACGACTCCGTCCTCGCTGCCGGGACTTCTACCGGGAGGCTGGGACAAAAACAATACTCCCTCTTTTCCGATGAGCTGTTCGGAATTGAGGACACTATTGAACAAGTGGTGGAATACTTTGGCTCGGCTGGCCGGCGCCTGGATACTCGCAAACGAATTCTGCTTCTCATCGGCCCTCCGGCCAGCGGCAAATCCACCCTGGTCAACCTGATCAAGGCAGGCCTGGAGAAGTACACCCGCACCGATGAGGGCGCGGTGTATGCCATCCAGGGCTGTCCGATGCAAGAAGAGCCGTTGCATCTGATCCCTCCGGAATTCCGCCAGGAACTGCGTGAGAAATACGGCTTGTATATTGAGGGCGATCTCTGCCCCCACTGTCGCTGGATGCTCAATCAGGTTTACGGTGGAAATATCGACAAGGTCAAAGTGCGCCGCATCACCTTAAGCGAATCGATGGGCATCGGCATCGGAACCTTTGTAGCCACCGATCCCGGCTCGCAAGACTTGACCCGCCTGACTGGCAGCCAGGAGCTCTCTGAAATGGAAGGCGACCGCTTGGAAAGCTTCGGGAAAGCCTTCCGGCTGAACGGTGAGCTGGATGTGGCCAACCGCGGCCTCATGGAATTTATCGAGATGTTCAAGCTCGACGAGCGCTTCCTGGCTGTCCTCTTGGTGCTGACCGAGGAGCAGAAAATCAAAGCGCCCGGTTATGGGACCATCTATGCGGATGAAGCCATTGTTGCTCACAGCAACGAAGCCGAATACCAATCCATGGTGGACAACAAGAAAACCGAGGGCTTGCAGGATCGATTGATGGTCGTGCGTGTCCCGTATAACCTGCGCGTGAGTGACGAGAAGCAGATCTATGAGAAATTATTAGCCAATGTTGATTTGAAAGGCACTCATATTGCCCCTCTCTGCCTGGAAGTGGCCAGCAAATTCGCCGTCCTGTCGCGCCTCGAGCCGCCTCAGAAATTCGGCATGTCCCTGGTCCAAAAGCTGCGTCTGTACGATGGTCAGTACGTCGAGCGCTTTACCGCTGAGGACGCCAGCGAGCTGCACGACCAATCCCCTCGCGAAGGCTTTATCGGGGTCTCCCCTCGCTTCGTGATCAACCAGATCTCCAGGGCCGTTTCGCAACCTGACGTCAATTGCCTGGATCCCTTGGACATGTTGCAGACCCTCTGGGAAGGTGTGGGCCAGAGCACCACCCTGGCTCGGGAGGAAGAGGAACGTTTGGATAAACTGTTCCTGGAGACCCGCAGGGAATACGATGAAATGGCAAAGCGGGAAGCCCAAAAGGCCTTCGTGGAGGGCTTTGATAAAGCCGCCATCCAGCTGGTCCAGAGATACATTAAGAATGTGGAAACCTATCTGGCCAATCCCAATGGACACACGACTCTGATGGGCGAACCCAGCGACAATGGCGAGAAGTTCATGCGTTCGCTGGAACGGGTGATCAACGTCCAGGACTATACCAAGGATGATTTCCGGCGCGAGGTCCATACCCAGGCCAGGCGCCTGGAAAAAGCCGGGATAAAGGTCACCTACGATTTTGACGCCCGCCTGGAAGAAGCCGTTATTCGCAAACTGTGCCCGGGGGCTCGCGAGATAGGTCGAGTCTTGGGACCCCAGAGCGAAGGAAATCCGGAGTACATGGCCAAACGCCAGGAAGTGCAACAAAGATTGGTGCGCGAGCGCGGTTACCAGCCTGATTGTGCCCGCAGCCTGGTGGAACACGT
>DASQQR010000340.1:0-3033 GCA_035643335.1 Anaerolineales bacterium | reverse complement strand
TTGAGCCTTGACTCGGGCCAGGAACTCACGCATGCTAAATGGCTTGGTGAGATAATCATCTGCGCCCATTTCCAATCCGATGACTCGATCTATCTCATCGTCCCGAGCCGTCAGCATCAAGATAGGAACATTCATTTCCTGGCGTAGGATCCGGCAGACTTCGAACCCATCAAGAATGGGTAGCATAATGTCCAAGACGATGAGATCTGGTCTTGTGCGGCGAGCGTTTTCAATTGCCGCTTGACCATCACCAACCGCTTCGACCGCGTATCCTTGCCGGGTAAGGTTATAGGATAGGGTTTCCTGGAGAGAGATTTCGTCCTCGACGATTAATATTTTCTCAGTCATAAGGCTATGCTTTCCCTAATTTACACGAATAAGATCTCGGAAGGATAAAAGTGTGAACATTATATCCCGTCCGCCCAGAATCGATCGATCGATTGTTATGAGCAGCGCTAAACATGGGCAAATCTAACCTGTAGCCCTCAGAGATTAGCCCATCGGGCCACAATAAAAGATGGTAAACTTCCAAGGAGGCCGGATATGTGGCGTAGAAAGTATGCATGTTGGGCGGTAATCGAATACCCCAGCATTCTTAGCAGAATATGGTTACCTAAGATGAAAATTCAATTCAATCGATTTTCCAAGTATGCGTGGGGAGTACTGATTTTTAACCTATTGGTCATCTTGTGGGGCGCTTACGTAAGGGCATCGGGCTCCGGTGCTGGATGTGGGAGCCACTGGCCACTCTGTAATGGTGAAGTCATCCCGCAGTCGCAACAAGTAGCTACCTTGATCGAATTCACCCATCGGCTTTCAAGCGGTACTTCCCTGCTGTTAATCATTGGATTGTTCCTGTGGGCCTTCCGGGCATATCCAAAGGATCACGTGGTGAGATTGGGAGCCTCGCTATCCATGGTTTTTATCATCACCGAGGCCTTAATCGGGGCCGGGCTGGTTCTCTTTAGGTGGGTGGCCAAAGACGCCTCGATTGGAAGGGTGATTTCTATTTCTCTTCACTTGGTTAATACCTTTTTGTTGCTGGCATCGTTGTCTTTGACTGCCTGGTGGTCTACAGGGGGAAAACCTATCCGGCTCAAGGATCAAGGTGCTCTGTTGGTTTGGCTGTTTATCGGTTTGGTCGGCGTTCTGCTTCTGGGCGTGACCGGCGCGATCACTGCCTTGGGGGATACCTTATTCCCCTCGAGTTCACTGGCGGAAGGCTTCCAACAGGACTTTTCCCCCGCCGCGCACTTTTTGATCCGGCTCCGGTTTTGGCATCCTTTGATAGCGATTTCTGCCGGATTCTATCTGATCTTTGTCGCCAGTTTGCTGGGTTTCTTGCGCTCCGATCAACAGCTTAGGCGCTTCGCTCTGGTATTTGTCATCTTGTTCCTGGTACAGCTGGGCATAGGGGTTACAAACCTGGCTTTATTAGCGCCAGTTTGGATGCAGATCATCCACCTTTTGTTCGCAGACCTAGTGTGGATTTCATTGGTGTTGACGGCAGCCACTGCTTTATCTCAAAGTATGGTTTCTCTGGAAGCGGCTCGGAAACAGCAGCCATCGCCATACGCGGATTCTCACAGTACAACCTGATTAAATAGAAGAAGGATACGAATGGAAACTCAAGTGATGCACCAGCGCTTAGAAGAGTTGCGCCGCCAAATTCGATTTCATAATTATCAATATTACGTGCAAAACGATCCTGTAATCAGTGATTATGAATACGACCGTTTGATGAATGAATTGCGCCAGATAGAATCTCAGCACCCGGAGTGGATTACGCCTGATTCGCCTACACAGCGGGCTGGTGCCCCACCGGCAGAGCGATTTGCCAAAGTTAACCACCCGGCACCGATCCTCAGCCTGGCGAATGCTTACACAGTTGAAGACGTGCGAGATTGGTTTGAACGGATTAAACGCCTGGATCCCCGCGTCGAAAAGGCTGATTTCGTGGTAGAGCCGAAGCTCGATGGTTTGACCGTTGTGTTGCATTACCGGAATGGGTTATTCGTCCAGGGTGCCACACGGGGAAATGGGGAGGTTGGTGAGGATATTACGGCCAATTTAAGAACGATTAAGGCTTTGCCGCTCAGGATTCCAGTGGGATCTGATGGAATTGAACCGCCCAGTTATATCGTAGTACGGGGGGAAGCTTTTATGTATATCTCTGACTTCGAGGAATTGAACCGTCGCCTGGAGGAGTCTGGCCAAAAAACCTACTTGAACCCACGCAATACTGCCGCCGGGTCTCTGCGCCAATTGGATCCGAACCTTACCGCCGGACGACCACTGACACTGCTAACGTACGACATTGTGGCTGGGCAAGGTCAGTTTCCCACGACACACGTCGAGCGGTTGGCATACTTGCGTTCACTTGGTTTTCCCGTCCTCGAGGCCACCTATTTCGAAACGCTCGACAGGGCACTCTCGGCAGCTCAGGAGTGGATCGAAAGGCGAAGCCGGCTTCCCTATGAAGCGGATGGGATCGTCATCAAGATTGATGATCTCGCGTTGGCCCAGGAGTTGGGGGTCGTGGGCAAGGATCCGCGTGGTGCGATCGCTTTCAAGTTCCCAGCTCAAGAGGTTACGACTAAACTATTGGGTATAGGGGTCAATGTAGGGCGCACGGGGGTACTGACGCCTTATGCGGTATTAGAACCGGTTGAAATTGGCGGCGTGATCGTCAAGCAAGCGACATTGCATAATTTTGACTTTATCGCAGAAAAAGATATCCGGGTGCATGACCGGGTGCGTGTGAAGCGGGCTGGTGACGTAATTCCTTACGTAATTGGGCCGGTAATTGCAGCCCGCACAGGCTCGGAATTACCCTATGTTCCTCCGGAATACTGTCCTTCCTGTGGAGAGCCTGTTGAGCATATTGAAGGAGAGGTAGCCTGGTATTGCGTGAATGCGGCTTGCCCGGAACAGCTTATTCGAAACTTGGAGCACTTCGTTTCTCGTGGGGCCATGGATATCGTCGGATTAGGGATAAAAATTGTTGAGCAGTTGGTCCAGGCCGGATTGGTG
>DASQQR010000339.1:0-4391 GCA_035643335.1 Anaerolineales bacterium | reverse complement strand
ATCGAATAAGGTCTTGGCCAGGCGGCGCGCTTTTTCAATCAAGCGCACATTGGTTAGGGTCGCCAGGCGCAGCTCGGCGAATCCGGATTGGCGCGTGCCCAGGAATTCACCCGGGCCGCGCTGTTCCAGGTCTTTTTCCGCCAGGACAAATCCATCTGTAGTCTCGGCCATGGCGGCCAGGCGCTCGTTCTCCAGGGCATCTTCGGATTCGGGGATCAAGAGACAATAAGCTTTGTCCCCGCCGCGGCCAACTCGCCCCCGGAATTGGTGCAGCTGGGCCAGCCCGAACCGGTTGGCGCCCTCAATCAACATGACGGTTGCATTGGGGACGTCGACCCCCACCTCTACCACTGAGGTGGCCACGAGAACGTCGTATTTCCCATCGCGAAAACCCGCCATGACCTCCTCTTTCTCATCCGGTCTCAAACGGCCATGCAGAAGCCCCAGGTCATATTCGCGAAAAACATCTTCCTGCAAGCGTCCATGCTCGCCAACGGCAGCCTTTCCCGCGATCACGGGCGGGCCCGCTGGAGCGGTCTCCTTATTCTTCTCGTTTTCTTCCACCAGAGGATAGATAATGAAAGCCTGGTGGCCCTGGTCGATCTGGCTCTGGATGAGCGAATAGGCCCGCTCACGCTCGATGGGAGACAGCACATGCGTGGCCACCGGTTGTCGTCCCGGCGGCATTTCATCCATCACCGAAATATCCAGGTCACCATAGACTGTCAATGCCAGGGAGCGCGGGATCGGGGTAGCCGTCATCACCAGCAGGTGCGGATTGTGGCCTTTATCCCGCAAGGCGGCCCGTTGTTCCACACCAAAACGATGCTGTTCGTCGACGATGGCCAATTGTAGGTCTTTGAAAACCACCGGCTCCTCGATTAATGCATGCGTTCCTACCACCACCTTGATTTCGCCGCTCTCCAATCCTTCTCGAACCATCCGCTTTTCCGATTCAGGTGTGGCGCCGATCATCAGCCGGATTTCCGATTCCTGCAGGGAGCTTCCTGCCGTTAGCAGCCTTAAGAGGCTTATGTAGTGTTGTTCTGCCAGGATGCTGGTAGGTGCCATCATGGCAGCTTGAGCGCCTTCTCTGACCACCATAGCGATCGCCAGGGCAGCTATTACGGTCTTACCCGATCCAACATCTCCCTGCAATAGGCGGTTCATCGGACGACCACTGCTTAGGTCATCGCGCAACTCTCTTAAGACCCGCTTCTGGGCCCCGGTGAGGCGGAAAGGTAGCCTTTCTACCTGGGCGGTAACCCAATCCTCGGGGGGGTTGAACGTTCGTGCTTCCCGTTCCTGCCAGGTGCGCTTTTGCTCCAACAGGCCCAATTGCAGAAACAGGATCTCGTCAAATGCTAGGCGCTGGCGAGCCGCTTTGAGTTTTTCCCAGGAATCAGGGAAATGAACCTGCAAAATGGCGCTGGGCAAATCGATCAGGGAAGCCGAGCGGCGCAGATCCTCCGGCAAAGGGTCTTCTATTTTCGGAGCCCAGTAGGTGACGACCTGGTGCATCATCCGGCGCAACCAGCGCTGGGTGATGTTTCCGGTGAGAGGATAAACCGGGACAATGCGGTTGGTGTGCAGGTTTTTCGTGTCTATTGGCTCTAATTCCGGATTGTTGATCACCAGTCGGCCCAGGTACTGGTCGACCTTGCCCGAGACCACCACCTGCATGTGGTCATGCAGGCGCTTGGCGATCCAGGGCTGGTTAAACCAGGTGATCTTTAAGGTACCGCTGCCATCAGAGATTAACGCCTCAGTTAGAGTCGTTCGCCCGCTGCGCACCGGCCGGTTGTAAACGCTTTGAACGATACCGATGACGGTGACCTCCTCACCATAGGTCAGGCGGTTTATCTGTTTGAGTTGAGAGTAATCGTCATAACGGCGGGGGAAGAAATAAAGCATGTCTCCCAGGGAATTGAGTGACAGACGGCTTAATGTCTGCGCATGGCGCGGGCCGATGCCCGACAAGACCGTGATCGGCGCGCTGAGAGCCGCCGGGGCGCTTTCGGTCTTTACGGCCGCGGAGGCCGGCGAGGGCTTTCGTTCCCCGCCTTTCGCCCCCGCCCCCTTTTTCGTAGCCTTGTCACCGCTCTCCGCTCCGGATGGGGCTTTCTCTTCCCGGGCCTCCTCGGTTCTATCCTGTCCTTCCTCTTCGAGGGGAATCTCAGCCTCGTCTTGTCGTTGTTCTTCAAGGGCAGGCAATGATCCTGTTTCGGTACCCATTCGGCGTTGGATGCGGCGCCACAAACCATGCAGGGCTTCCTGGCGCGAGGATTCACTCAGGCGGTGGTAGTCTCGCAGCCGCGTGATAACCGCCTCGATCAGCTCGTCAGGTAGGCCATCGGCACGAGCTTCGGCTTCCCACGGATCGAGCATGCTCTCCAGGCCACCCAGCACGGCGCGATTATCGTAACCCCGTTCGGATTCCAATTTAAAGAATTTTTGGAGTTTCAACACTGAAGGCTTCATTGATGCGTATTTTACCAGTTTCAGAGCACAAATTACTTAACGACAGCCACGAACCCCAGCCCATTCGGCCCCACGTGGGTCCCGATGATGGTAGTCACATTGACGATTAAAGGCTCTGTGGGCAGGTCTGGATCCAGATCTGCCAGCAGCTGGCGCGCCTCCGTTTCCGCGTTGCTGTGCAGGATGGCTAATCGTTCCCAGGGATATAGATCGCGTAACAGCTGCAGCAGACGATCGACCCCTTTTTTTCGAGTGCGAACTTCCCCCAGCCGGTGAACGACACCATCTTTGAGTTCGATAAACGGTTTGATTTGCAGCAGTGAGATCAGGCTTGCCCGTGCCCAGGAAACCCGCCCGCTCCGGCGGATGTATTCCAATGTGTCGAGCATGGCGATGAAGCGCACCCGTTGTCTGGCGTCACCAACCCGCCTGAGGACATCCTCGAGGGGTAAGCCTTCCGCAGCAGCCTCCGCAGCTGCCAGAACTTGAAAGCCCAAACCGAGAGAAACTTGCTGGCTATCGATTGCTTGCACACGATTCCCGAATCTCTGGGCTGCCAGGCTGGCGGCGTTAAAGATGCCGCTGAGCAGGCTGGCGGCGTGGATGGATAGGATCCTGTCAATCGATTCTTGGAGCAGCTCTTCGTAAAGTGCTCCAAATGCTCCCGATGAAGCGGTAGAAGTCGTCGGAAGGGGGTCCATTTCTGGCAAATCCGTGTAAAACTTCTCCCGTGAGAAACTCTCGTTGTCCTCGATGCTCTTGCCGTTGATTACCAGTATATTGGGCACAATATGGATATCAAATTTCTCGACCAATTCGGGAGGGATATCGCAGGTGCTGTCGGTGACGATGGCGATGCTCATAAAAGAGGCATTTCTCGATCAATCGGAGCGCTAATTTTCCAATACTGTGATTCCCAGACTACGAGGTCCCAGGCTGATTGCCAGAGAGGTGCCAATGAAATGCTCGCTGTACGGCGCAGTAGGATAAATCTCCCCGATGCGCTCGCGTAGCTGCCGGGTATCCTGGTCAAAGGGGATATGACCTCGAAACACAGCGATATGTTTCAAAGCGCCAAATTCAGTAATGAAATCCAATAACTGGTCCAGCAGATGCCGCCCGCTGGAAACCTTCTGTACCAGGGTTAGTTGCCCGTTTTCTAAAGTGAACAAGGCCGACAACCCCAGCATTTCGCCAATCACGGCCTGCGTTGGGTCGATATGGCCTGAATCAGCCATATAAGTCAGGCTTTGCGCACAGACAAGCGTGTAGACTCGTGGGATGATCAGGCGCACATAACGTTGGATCTCTGCAGCACTGGCACCGTTGTAAGCGGCCTCAGCGGCGGCTTGAACGATAAGGCCGAGCCCAACCCCGGTAGTTTGGGAGTCGATCAGGGGGAGAGAAACCCATCCCATCCCGGAAGATGCGGCTTTGTGAGCGCTTCGCATTGCCGGGTTGAGACGCTCTGAGGGCAGAATCGTGATGATCTGGCCATATTTCTGCCCCAGAGCAAAATAGATCCGGTAGAAATCTTGAGGCGAGGGTGGGTAGACCTCCAGGCAAGCCCCATTTCTGAGAGAGGGGGGCAGCTCCGAAAATCCTAACGATTTATCGTCCGGGTAGATTTTGTCATCATAGCGGATGTGGAGGGGGATCACTTTGACCAGCTCTCGTCCGGGATAGGACGAAACAGGAAACTGGGCAGTGCTGTCGGTCAGAATGCAAACTCGGTGATCGGCGTTATTCATTCGATGGCGATAATGAAATGGTAATGCGGTTGGCCACCTTCCTGGACTTCAATCTCTAGTTCTGGGTAAGCAGCCCGAATGAGATCGGCGATCCGGTTGACGTCCTGCCTGGGCACGTTTTCGCCGTAGAACAACGTGATCAATTCATAATCTTCTGCG
>DASQQR010000338.1:0-13578 GCA_035643335.1 Anaerolineales bacterium | reverse complement strand
CACGCCGATCACACCGGGGTCCCGCGCCAAACCAGGATGGAAAGAGCGCTATATGCCTGCGACGAAATCACCGGGTTGATCGTGGCCGTCGCCCTGGTTCGCCCATCGCATTCGTTAGAAGACTTGAAAGTCAAATCCGTAAAGAAGAAATGGAAGGATCGTTCCTTCGCAGCGGGGGCCAACCGCGAGGAAATCACGCAGGCAACAGAAGAGTTCGGCATCGAGCTGTGGGAGCACGTCGAAAATGTGATCCAGGCGATGCGCGGGATTGGGCCTGAATTGGGCTTTGAAAGATAAACGGACGCCAATCACTCGGTGGCCCGGATGATATCCGAACACGGATCTCCACACTGATCGATCACTTTGAACACCTCGTCGATGGCTGGCTCAGTCGTTTTCACCGTGCTTCCATCTTTCAGATCCAATGTAACGGTCAGGTCATGCAGCTGGGTGACTTGAGAGACCCTGCCCTCCAGGATAAGATCCCGGGCTTCTTGCCAAGTGATCACCGCAGCCTCATCGACTCGAGGCACAGGGTAACCCGATTCGCCTGAAGGTGCTTGTGTTTGGGGGGCAGGATAAGCTTGACCCTGATTTAAGGGCGGGGCAGGGTACGATTCAACGCCAGGTTGAGGCTCCTGGGTGGGAAATGCGGGCTGAGAAGTGGGTGCTGGGGTCGCAGACTGGCAGGCCGCCAGCAAAAGGATCGAGACAAGCAAAAGAAATTTCGCCAATTTCATGAAGTTCTCCTTGGACTGTGGAATGTTAAAGACCAAGTTCGCCAAAACGTCTGAAGATTTTACCACGCCAATTCCATTTTCCAGATTCTTTGAGATTCGGCGCAATAGAGGCTGGCTGCAGGGGTTGGCGTCGTGCTCTGCGTGCCGCCAAGCATCAGATCTTGTTGGTTGACAAGGGGATTAAACTATACTAAACTTGGCTTGTTTGACTATACGAAAAATCTATCCGCAACGCGTCGAAAGGAGGCACTCATGTCGCCCCAATCCGATCCGGTTTTTACAAGCGCCCATATCAGCGCACAATCGCCGGTAGCACCGACGATTAATGCCTGGCGCATTTATTTAGAGGACCAGGGCAGCTCCCCTCATACAGTTAAAGCCTTCACCGCCGATGTGAACCTGTTGGCTTCTTATCTGCCACCGGACCGCACTCTGGGGAGCGTTACCACCACCGAGATCAACAACTTCTTGAGCTGGATGCAAAAAGGGCGCGGGGTACCGTGCAGCCCGAAGACATTGGCGCGCCGGATCACTTCAGTCAAAGCTTTCTTCCGCTGGCTGCACGAAAACGGCGCGATCTTGATTGACCCGGCCGAAAAAGTTATCCAGAGATCGGTCATCAGCCCCCTGCCCACCGTTCTCACACCACAGGAAAGCCAGGATGTGCTTATGGTCGCTGAAAGCCACCGTCAAGGACCAAACCCGGACGGGCGCTATTATGCATTGGCCGGCCTTTTGCTTCACACCGGGATAAAGAAGAGCGAGTGCCTGGCCTTAAACCTGAATCATCTGGAGCTGGATGCCCCCAAGGGGCCCTTCATTTTCGTGCGTTATGCCAGCCCCCAACATCGTTACAAAGAGCGCAAAATTCCGGTTCCTGAAAGCTGGTTAGAGGCCTATCACGAATACAAAGCGCAATACGGTCTCACCGAGCGCCTGTTTCCCTGGTCTCAACGCAGGCTTGAATACCTTCTGGAAGATCTCAGTGAAGAAGCCGGGCTGGATAAACATTTGTCCTTTGAAATGTGCCGCTGGACTTGCGCGTTAGCCGACTGGCAATCCGGTATGGAACGCGACAAAATCCGCCAGAAGCTGGGTATCTCGAAGGTGCAGTGGCGAGAGATCAGCATGAAATTAAGAAAGCTGTCCCGTAACCGACAAGATTAGAGGCGTGGGTTCGAAGTACGACTGTGGCGTATTCCGAACCCAGGAGCTAGAGCCACTTAACCACAATGTCACCAATCACATTGGCAGCCTGGTCGCCACGATCGGCGGCATTGGATAAGTGCCGGTAGATTTCTCTTAGCTTCAGTATTTCCATAACATCGTTCAAATCTTCAGGATCGCGAAATAAATCAGCCAAGGCTTCCCGGTAAACACTTTCGACGCGGTTCTCGAGTGCCTTGGCGCGGACCGCATGATCATTGGCGACGTTGGGATGATCCGACAGACGTAGAACCCCCCGATTGATCTCCATAGCGGCATCGTGAAGCAATGAAACCATGCGTTCAAGGAAGGTATTCGGTTTCACTTTCAGCATGACCATTTCATCCACGGTGGATTCGGCATAATCGAGGATATCATCGATTGTTAAAGACAGGGCAAATATGTCTTCGCGATCGAACGGGGTTACAAAAGTGCGGTTGAGTTCATCGATTAGAATCCGCCGGACCTCATCAGCCTCCGTCTCAATGACTGAGACTTGCTCTGCCAGGGTATCGTCCTGGTCCTTCATATACTGCTTCAGAGCCTCCATACCCCGGACAGTGTACTCTGCCTGGTGAGATAAAAGCTCCAAAAAACGATTCTGCTTCTTTTTTTTCCGAGAAAATAGCTTCATTGCGCAGATCAATCCTTATCTAACCTCTTTACGAGGCAGTAAAAGTGGCTCCCCCCGTTCTAACGGGAGAAGGACCGCGATGGGGGATGGTGAGCGTCAGAAGAACGCTCATCATCCCCTCCTCCAACCGCTGGAAAAATACCCACCTCATCACCGGAAGAGATAACCGAATCCAAACCTCGCTCCAAGAATGGCGCGTCCCGCCCGTTGACAAACACATGCACATGTCCATACAGATTATCATGCTCATCGAGCATCTCGGGACGCAGGGCAGGATAGGTGCGGGTGATCTCGTCGATCAATTCGCGGACTGTGGCTCCCTCGGCTAACGAAACATCGATCGTCTTGGCGCCAACGATCTTTCGCAAACTGGCATAGAACTTCACTTTCACATTCACATTCAGCGCTCCTTACCGGTCCACCTCCCGAACCAGATTCAAATGAGCTACCCGCAAGGTTTCTTTTCGCAGGCGGAAAGGATGTCCAATCCGAAACCCCGGCACCCATATGATCGCGTTCCCCGCGCACACTAAAGGCCAGGCAGAGCGCGCCCGCCGATCCAGCTTAACATTTACCATAAATTCGGCTAATTTGATAGAGTGCCCTCCCAACCCCAGGGGTCGGAAACGGTCCCCGGCTCGCCGATTGCGGATTTTTAAGGGTAAGGACAGCTGATCCAGGTCAATCCAGGCCTGGTAGGAATCCCTGTTCGCCAGGGCCGCGGATCGCGCCGCATCTCTATCTTCGGCAAGCGTAGCCTGAAAGCGCCAACCCGCGGGCAAATTCAGCTCTCCGGGAACGTTTAATTCAACCTCGGCTTTCCCTTGCAGCTGGGGCCAGCGTGCGTGCGGCAAATCGGCGTCCCAGTCAGCCACCCAAAGCAGATTATCTTCCTGAAGCAGGCGCAAATTGGCGACAAGATCCTGTTGGCGGCTGTGGGGAGGCCTGGCCAGGAATCCCAGCGCACGTTCAACGCTTCCGAAGTCAATGTCTCGCAGTCCGGGGCGTAACACTGCCATGGCCCGGCGCAATAGATGCCGCTTTAACCCAACCGGCAGCCGGCTGAATTCTTCGATGCGGATGGAGACATAGCCCGGTCCAAGATCGAGGATGCAATCCTGCCAGGTTCTGGCAACAACTTGCTCCAAGATGTCAAAATCACCTCCCAGGATCTGAGCCATGCGCCACAAAATCGGGCGAACGGCGGGTTGGTAGCTTTCTAAATAGGGGATCAGTTCATGCCGAAGGCGGTTCCGGTAAATGGTGGTATCCAAATTCGTGCGATCCAGCACCGGCTGCAGGTCCCGTCCAGCCAAATATTCCAACACCTCTGAACGCCAGGTGGATAGGAGCGGTCGCACGAGCGGAATTTCCTGGCTCCAGGAGTTCGGAAGTGCCCTGAATTCCATGCCTTTGAGGCCTGAAAGCCCCGCCCCGCGGAGCAGGTGCATCAAGACGGTTTCCACCTGATCATCGGCGGTATGCCCAACTGCAACTGCCTGAGCACCAAATTCTCGGGCCTTAGCGAATAAGAATTCATAACGGGCCGTGCGGGCAGCCTCCTCTATTGAGAGGCTTTTCATACCGGCAATGCTCCCTACGTCTGCCTCAGCGGAGATAAACGGCACCTCAAGTTGGCCGGCAAATTCCTTTACCCGCTGTGCATCCGCTCTCGCCTCTGCGCGCAGGCCATGATTGAGATGAGCGACGATAAGGGGATAACCCAGCTGGCGCATGGCATCGAGCAAACACAGACTATCGGGACCTCCAGAAACGCCCACCAACACGGTTTTGGAGGCAGGTAGCTGGCATTCTGTGATCAAGGTTTCCTGTATTCGATCTAACATACGAAAAATTATAGCGTAAAGACTTAGAAATGCTGACAAATTTGATATTCACTTGCAGGGAATTCAGCTTTATGCTAGACTGACGTCTGAATCAGTTGGCGAAAGGGAACATCTATGCCCGCGAAATTACTCATCGCCGATGACGACATGGACACTTTGCGCCTGGTCGGGCTGATGCTAGAACGCCAAGGATATGATGTCCTGGCCGCCAGCAGCGGAAACCAGGTCCTGTCGCTGGCCAAGAGTACATCCCCAGATCTGATCCTGTTGGATGTGATGATGCCGGATATCGACGGCTATGAAGTCACCCGCCGATTACGGGCCGATCCAGACACGGCCAATATCCCCATCATCATGTTTACGGCAAAAGCCCAGTTAGATGACAAATTGACCGGATTCGATGTCGGCGCTGACGATTACCTTACCAAACCCACGCAGCCGCAGGAGCTTTTCGCCCACATCAAAGCTGTGCTGTCGCGAGTATCCAAGACCCGCGAACTGGCACCCCTAAAAGAACGTGGCAAAATGATCGCAGTCGTTGCAGCCAAAGGCGGGCTGGGGGTCACCACGCTGGCTTTAAACCTGGGAATTGCTTTGCAGGCCAATCAAAAAAAGGATGTGATCGTCGCCGAGTTCAGGCCTGGACAAGGTAGTATGAGCCTGGAGCTGGGCTATCAAAAACCAGACGGCTTCAACCGTCTCCTGGAGTGCGAAGCCAGCGAAGTGACTGCGCGGATGATCGAATCTGAGCTGGTCACCTATGAGAATGGGATCCGATTTTTGATGGGCTCAATTCACTCCCGCGATGCGACCTACCTGGACGCAGCAGACAACTTCGAAGCTATTGCCAATCGCTTGTCCTCAATGGCTGAATTCATTATCCTCGATTTAGGTCCTGTACTGGCAGGCGCGGCTCAAAAAATACTGGCGCAATGTGATGAAATCATTATAGTCGTGGATTCTTCTCTGCCAACTATAGCCAGAACCAAAGCGTATATTCAGGATTTGGTCGGCACAGGCATTGACCATGGAAGGGTAAAAGCTGTCCTGGTCAACCGCATACGCTCCGACACGCAGATCACCTGGACCGACGTTCAGGAGCAGGTCGGTCGTAAAATCAGCATGGTATTCACGCCGGCACCTGAACTGACATACCAGGCGTCCCTCCATAACATTCCCGTCGTTGTCCAACAACCCGACAGCCTGACCGCTGAACAGTTCTTTAAGCTGGCTGAAAAAGTCGCCTAGCGAGGCAGCCAGGCATCACCATGGCCAAAAAGCACTCCGATTTATCCAGGGATATCCACCAGACGGCCAGACTGATCAGAGAAGCCAGATACACGGTTGTCTTGACAGGGGCAGGGATTTCGACACCTTCCGGGATTCCCGATTTCCGTTCGGCGGGAAGCGGGTTGTGGACCCGATATGATCCTATGGAGGTCGCATCGCTAACCTCTTTTCGACATCACCCCGAAAAATTTTTTAACTGGTTGCGGGGCCTGGCCCTAAATATGACTGAAGCGCAGCCCAACCCGGCACATGTTGCCCTGGCCGAACTTGAACAGGCTGGTGCAATCCAAACAATCATCACGCAAAACATTGATAGGCTACACCAGCGAGCGGGCTCCAAGCACGTGCTCGAAGTACACGGGTCAATGAGCACGCTTACCTGTACCGGCTGCTACCAGCAGTATGACTCAGATCAATTTATCGGGCCCTACCTGGACACAGGCGCAGTGCCGCGCTGCCCGAATTGCGGGAATGTGCTCAAGCCCGACGTTGTCCTTTTTGAAGAGCAGCTGCCGTTTCGCGCCTGGTTACAAGCCCAAAGGGAAACAAAGGAATGTGATCTGATGCTGGTATGCGGTTCTTCGCTGGAGGTCACGCCGGTAGGGAATCTCCCCTACCAGGCCCTCGAAAACGGTGCTCACCTGATCATTGTCAATAACACACCCACCTACATCGACGAACGCGCCGACGTGGTGCTTCGGGATGACGTCGCAGAAGTTGTCCCCCGCATCGCAATAGAGGTCATCCGTGAATGAAATAGACCAAATAACGCTGTTAGAACGCTACCAACGCTTAACGGAAATATCTCGAGATCTGGCCTCTACACTGGATTTGACTGCCCTGCTCGATCGCATTGGACACGCGGCAGCAGATCTAAGCAACGCAGAGGCTGCCTCTATCCTGCTCTACGATGAGAGCAAACAACAGCTTCATTTTGTATCGGCCACAAACCTGGACGAGCCTTTGATGCATGGTCTGGTAGTACCGGTGGACAGCAGCCTGGCCGGCTGGATCGTGCTAAACCGCCAACCGATCATCATTTCCGAGGCGCAAAAAGACCCACGTCATTTCGGGAATGTCGGTAAGGCCACCAATGTGACCACCGACTCACTTCTTGGCGTACCCCTTATCGCCAAGGACAAGGTTATTGGAGCTCTGGAGGCGATCAACAAGCGATCCGGCGAATTTAATGAACAGGATCAAGACGTATTGATGGCCTTAGGTGCCCAGGCCGCGGTGGCAATCGAGAATACGCGCCTGTTCCAACAATCGGACTTAATCGCCGAGATGGTCCATGAGCTGCGCACGCCACTGGCGTCACTGAACACCGCCGCTCACTTGCTGACCCGAAAGGACGTACCAGAGGAGCAACGCAGACGGGTGGTTGAAGTGATTCGCATTGAAACCACCCGGCTGTCCGAGCTGGCCTCGGCGTTCCTGGACCTGGCACGCCTTGAGTCGGGTCGAGTGCAATTTCGGGCCGAAGTCTTTGATCCTCGGACTTTATTGGAGGAATGTGCCAGCCTTGTGCGGGGTAAGGCCAGCGAAAATGGACTGACCCTGAGCCTGTCTATTCCGGATCAACTATCCCCACTAAAAGCAGATCGCGACAAAATCAAACAAGTAGTACTTAACTTATTGAGCAATGCCATCAAATATAACCGGCCCTCCGGCAGTATCAGCCTTGGCGCTCAGACCACTGGAGAAGAGCTTATTATCTCGGTAGGCGATACCGGTTTGGGAATCAGGCAGGAAGACCAGGGACATCTATTCGAAAAATTCTACCGGGTTCGTTCCTCCGAAGGCATGGTCCCAGGCAGCGGATTGGGCCTGTCAATATCGCAGCGTATTGTAGAAGCACATGGGGGACGAATTGACCTCGAAAGTGAGGTGGGGGTGGGGTCCACCTTTAGCATCTATTTGCCGCTGAAGTCCAAATAGGAGGGTGAAAAGAGTTGAAGATTGAATGTTGAAGGTTTCCTTGGACCGGGGAAGGTTGAAGATTGGAACTCAGGACTTTTCTTCTGAGGTTGGTGTCTCGGATTCCGCTTGAGCGCCCTTGGGTTTCCCCGTGCGCATGTGCAGTTCAACCTCCCGTGGGATTCCCCTCTGAGCTCGCCTACCTTCGTACACTGAAACGGCACCCTGGCGTGGGCGAATCCTTGATCCATACCTGCGGGAATAGACCTGTGTAAATTCGGCCCCAAAGAAAAGGATTTGTGCTGAATAGTAGATCCACAGCAAGATGGCTACCAAAGAGCCCGCGGCACCATATGCAGAGCTTACGCTCCTGTTTCCCAGGTAAAAACCAATGACAAATTTGCCAATCGTGAACAAGAGTGCAGTGACCGCTCCGCCAATCCATACATCTCTCCACTCGATCCTGACATCCGGAAGGACCTTGAACATAATGGCGAAGAGCAAGGTGATGATGGCAAATGAGGCCACACCATCGATGATTTGCCACAAAAGCTCGGTCCCCGGCAGTAAATGACGAAAAAAATTGCTTATGATGGTCAGGGCCGCCGAGGCGAACATAGATATAAGCAGCAGAAATCCGGTCCCCAAGACCATCGTGAAAGACAGGAATCGATCGATCAGGGTGTTCAGGAGGCCTCTTCCTGGTTCCGGTTCAACCTCCCAAATGGTGTTCAAGGCGCTTTGCAGCTGGCCATAGACACCGGAAGCTCCCAATAGAAGGGTGGCGACTCCAATGATGGCTGCCCAGGTGCTTGCTCCCGGGCGGCTTGCATTTTCGATCAGATTCTGGACGAATTTTGACCCGCCCTCGCCCACCAGGCCCCGGACCTGTAGAAGAACCTCCTGCCGGACGCTGGCACGACCAAGAAAAAAGCCCGCGATGGCGATAGCAATGATCAGCAGTGGAGCAAGGGAAAAGATAGCGTAATAGGATAGCGAGGCAGCCAACCGCGAGGCATTATCCTCACTCCACTCCCGCAAAGTCTCTTTCAGCAGGCTAGAGATCTTTTTGGTCCACATGCGATGCGCCTCCTAACGGGCACCTTTACGACCAAATTGGCGTTCCAACAAGTCGACTGATAGGTGAATCATTGTCGGCCTTCCGTGAGGACAGGTGCGTGGAGCTTGACATGCTTCCAGATCCCTCAGCAAGGCTTTCTGCTCTTCGGGGGAAAGACTATGGCCCGCCTTGACCGCTGCGCGCTTGCAAACGCGGGCAATAACCCTGGCCTCGATCTCGTTTCCCAGTGGAGTCTCATCCTCCTCGAATTCTTCCACCAGCACGCGCAGCGCATCGCGCGGATCAGTCCCGGCCAGCAAGGCGGGAATGGCACGCACGAGAAATGTGTTGGAACCGAATTCTTCGACTTCAAAACCCAGTTGCCTCAGGGTGGGGAGCTGCTCGGCCAACAAGCGGGCTCCGGCAGGGGAAAACTCCACCGGCACCGGCTCCAACAGCGTCTGAGCTGGAGTGGTTTCATCTCTTTGAGCCATAAAGCGTTCGAACAGGACCCGTTCGTGGGCAGCGTGCTGGTCGACCAGATAAAGACCATCCGGCCCCTCGGCAACCAGGTAAGCGGAGGCGACCTGTCCCACCAGACGCAAAATAGGGACGCCCTTTACGAGGTTGGAAGGTTGGAAGGTGGAAGGTTGGAAGGTTGCTTCAGTCTCGCTAGCTACCTCGCTCTGCCCTTCATTAAGTAAGCCCCAGTCCAACGGATCGAATTGGGTGGACGCGCCCCGTTGTCCAGGCCAATTCAAATGCTCGGATAATTCCGGAACGGGGGTGTAGGCGAGGAGTGCCCGGCGAACGGCCCGTTGCACGCCACTGAACACTTGATTCTTATCCCGAAAGCGCACCTCGGCTTTGGCAGGGTGAACGTTCACGTCCACCATCTGGGGAGGCAGGTCCAGAAACAAAGCTGCTATTGGATAACGCCCAACCATCAACATCGTGTGGTATGCCTGCATTAGTGCGCTGGACAGCGCCGCGTCCTGGATCCAGCGACCGTTGACAAAAAAGGTGATCTCGCGCCGGTTAGAGCGGGTCAGCGAGATGGGGCTGATGAAACCGGTCACGTTGATGTTTTCGTAATCAGCCAGGACCTCGAGCATCTGGCGGGCGATATCTACGCCATAAAGAGCAGCCAGGACCTCGCGCCGGTTTCCATTACCGCTCGTTCGGAGGACTTCCCGCCCTTCTTGGAGCAAGTGGAAGCGCACCATCGGATAAGCCAAAGCATAGCGGGTCACCAGCTCATCAATGTGCCGTCGTTCGGTGATGTCCGTTTTGAGGAATTTCAAGCGGGCCGGAACGTTGAAAAAGAGCTCTTCCACCCGCACGTCAGTGCCCTGTGGAGCCCCGACGGGCTGGACTTTCTCAGCCTGTCCTGCCTCCACCCGGATGCGGGCGCCAACCTGGGATTCATTGGATCGCGAGATGATCGTCAAGCGGGAAACCGAACCAATCGAGGCCAGCGCTTCGCCTCGAAATCCCAGGGATGAAATTCGAAACAAATCTTCGGCGCTGTGTAACTTGCTGGTGGCATGCCGCGAGACCGCCATTGATAATTCATCCAGAGGAATACCGGAACCATCATCGGCAACTTCGATCGATTGCCTGCCGGCGCCTTCGACCGTAATAGACACCTGCCGCGCGCCGGCGTCGAGAGCGTTTTCCAGCAATTCTTTGACCACGGAGGCGGGGCGCTCAACCACCTCTCCGGCGGCTATTTGGGAGGCTATCTCAGGAGGTAAGATTCGGATCGCCATAGGAGCTCTATTCCATTATACACTTTTCCGTTTCGGGCTTCGCGTTTCAGGTTTTCAGTTATACTCTTCTGCATGCTGCACACCACTCTTTTCTTCGACTTGGACGACACCGTGTATGACCACACCAACGGCTTGTGGAACGCAATTCGAGACAGGATGAACCAGTATATGTGTGAACTGCTTAACCTACCTCAAGAAGAGGTCTTCCTGCTCCGCCGGAAGTACTACGAGAGCTACGGCACAACCCTGCGTGGATTGCAGATCCACCACCACGTCGACCCGGACGAATACCTGGCTTACGTGCACGACCTGCCCCTTGAAGCCTACCTTAAGCCGGATGCCAGGCTGCGAGCTTTGCTACTTAGCTTGCCCCAGAAGAAGTGGATTTTTACCAACGCGGATGCGGCCCACGCTCGCCGGGTGGTGACGGTCCTGGACATCAGGGATTGCTTTCAGGACATCATCGATGTGCGAGCGCTGAACTTTCATTGTAAACCGGAAGAACAGGCTTATCTTCTCGCCCTGGAGCTGGCTGGAGAATCCGACCCGCGCATTTGTGTGTTGCTAGACGACTCGCCCCGGAATCTGGCCCCGGCGCATGATCTGGGCTTTACAACTGTCCTGGTGGGAAGAGACGGAACCGACCCCGCGGCCGATTACACGATCCCCCGCGTACAAGATCTGGCCGAAAAGATGCCCGAGCTCTGGTTCGACGACAACATGGGAAGCCAATTCTAATTCAAGTACTCTTTTTATGGAACCGGCAGGAGAATGACGACATGAGCAACGACAGAGTAATCCTCATTATTTGCCTGACTGTCCTCCTTGTAATTGGATTTAACGCCGCCATCTTCCTCTCGCTGCGCGGCCGCGGTACTCAGGGCCAGATTGACATGTTCCGGCAGGCCGCTCGTCGCGTCAGGGACCCGTGGAAGGATGAAGATGATGCCCTTGAGGAGCTGTCAAAACGCGTCGCCTCCCTGAAGGAAAAGAGCAAAAAAGAGGATGAATAATAAGCAGATTACGCTGCGGGAAGCCACAGGCATGGTACCGGCAGGAACTATGCTGGCCTTGGGCGGTATAACCTTATACCGGCGCCCAATGGCGTTCGTACGGGCTCTTATAAGCCGGTTCTCAGAGCAAGGCCAACCTGCCGAGCTCACGCTACTGGCTTTCACGGCCGGTCTGGAAAGCGATCTCCTTGTAGGGTCGGGCATGGTCGCCCGCGTGAGAACCTGCTACTTCGGGCTGGAGATCTTTGGCCTGGCACCGATGTTCACGCACTATGCTAACCGGGGAGAAATTGAGATCATCGAGGAAAGCGAGGCCAGCATTGCACTCGGCTTGCGCGCCGACCTGGCAGGGATTGGGTTCATGCCCGGGCGCGCCTGGCTGGGCACCGACCTTCCGAAACTACGACCCGACGTACGCACCGTAGTCGATCCTTACAGCGGCGAGGAGCTGATAGCTTTCCCCGCCATCCATCCGAATGTGGCCGTGATCCATGCTTTGCGGAGCGATACCGAAGGGAACGCTGTTCTTGGCGACAATCGAGGCATCGATGAGGAATTGGCGCTGGCCGCAGACCACGTGATCCTTACGACCGAGGAGATCGTGCCCGAATTGAATAAGGCGGACCTGGTCGCCCCACTGGTGGATGCCGTCGTCCTGGCTCCGAGGGGCGCTGTGCCCACTTCGTGCCACCCGTATTATCCGATGGACGGTGAGGCTCTCCTGGCGTACGCAGAAAAAGTCAGCGACCCAACCACGTTCAGAGCGTACCTCGATAACAGCCCCTCGCGCTGATAAATTATTTGCATTGATCTTATCTTCTTCTAATCAATTTATGGTAATCTTTAATGGCAACCTCTTATAAGGAAGAGTTGTGGTTTTTGGCGTGCATATGCACGTCGAAACCATAACTCCGGTCTGTTAGAGGCCTAATGTCCATGAGACCAGGAGAACGCGATGAAATCAAAAGCCATGCTCTACGCTGGCGTTGGCTTATTCGTAATCATCTTGCTGGCGGGCACCTGCTCAGCCGGATTTTTTATCGGTCAAGCTTACGCTCCCTCTTCTTCAGCGACTCCTCCATCACTGGCTGAAACAGTTCCGCTGCTGCAAATCACCCCGAACAAGGTCGAGAGCACACCCGAAGCCGGGACCCCGGCCGACCTCGAGCAATTGTTCGAACCTTTCTGGCAGTCATGGAACATCGTCCACGACCAATACATCGACCAGCCTGTTGATGATGAAGCCTTGATGCGCGGCGCGATCAAAGGGATGATGGAATCGCTTGGTGATCAGCATAGCTCTTACATGGACCCGGAGCAGTACAAGCAGGCAAACATCCCCCTGGAGGGCGAATATGAGGGCATTGGCGCCTGGGTAGATCCATCCGGAGAGTTTCTGACAATTGTCAGCCCCATGCCGGGTTCACCGGCCGAAAAAGTAGGCTTAAAGCCTGGGGATGAGATCATTGCGGTCGATGGAGAAGACGTGACGGGGATCGATGGTAGCCTTGTCATCCGGCGTGTACTGGGACCGGCGGGCACTACGGTTAAGTTAACGGTTCGCCGGGAGGGCCAGGCGGAGCCTTTTGATGTCCAAGTAACGCGAGCTAATATCACCATCCCCAGCGTGGTGAGCAAGATGCTGGCCAACAACATCGCCTACGTCAACCTGACTACCTTCGGCGACAAGTCCATCAGTGAGCTGCGCAGCACGCTCAAAGATTTGCTGGCGGAGAAACCCGTTGGCTTGGTGCTGGATTTACGCAACAACCCCGGAGGCGAGCTGAGCACAGCTATTGAGGTGGCCTCTGAGTTCATCGGCGATGGCGTAATCATGTACGAGGAATATGGTGACGGCAGGCGAGACACTTACACGGCTCGCAAAGGCGGCCTGGCGACCGACATCCCCCTGGTCGTATTGATTAACGAAGGATCGGCCTCAGCTTCAGAAATCGTCGCTGGAGCTATTCAAGACCGCCAACGCGGCACCCTGGTTGGCACGACATCTTTCGGAAAGGGTTCAGTCCAAAACTGGATCCCCCTGAAAAATAACGAGGGTGCGGTTCGCGTGACAATTGCACGCTGGCTCACTCCTA
>DASQQR010000337.1:0-9907 GCA_035643335.1 Anaerolineales bacterium | reverse complement strand
AATATTTCTCGGTTTTCTTTTCATAATAATTGGATTTTCGGCAGCTGGTTGCCGGTCTACCGGGACCGAAGCCGGCTCCCAAGGAGACGTGAATATGACCATCCAATTTACCAGTGGGGCATTTGACGCTGGTGGAACGATCCCGCGCAAGTACTCTTGTGACGGTGAAAATGCGTCACCCCCGCTGTCCTGGTCGGGAATACCCGATGCGGCCAAGAGCCTGGCGTTGATCGTCGATGATCCTGATGCGCCTGGTCGTACTTATGTCCATTGGGTGCTGTTCAACATCCCGCCGGGACAGGATGGGTTATCTGAGGGCGTACAGAATGTCGGCGTGGGGGGCACGAATAACGCCAGTAAGACCGTTTACAGCGGCCCCTGCCCTCCGCGTGGTTCCACTCACCGCTATTTCTTTAAGCTCTACGCCCTGGACACCCAACTAAACCTCAGCCCCGGGGCCACCAAAGCCGATCTCCTCCAGGCCATGGAAGGCCACATCCTCGCACAGGGCCAGCTGATGGGCAAATACATGAGATAATTCCGCGGCCCAATCCACCACCAATTTCCGCCATTACGCTGCCCTCACCACGAATTACGCATCACGCATCACGCATCACGTTTCACGTTTCACGCCTCACCTCGAAAAGGCAAGGTCGTAACTGTGCCCTGGATGGCGGCGCCGAGATCGCCAATCAATACCTTGGTCTCGGGTTCGTAGTAAGGTTTCTTGATGACCGCCAGAGCGATATGCCCGAAGCACGGCGAGGAGGCGATCGAGGTGATGTTTCCCACGCTCTTGTTACCCTCAAGAGTCCATACCTTATCCCCGCTCTTAGCCTCCTCGCCCAGTTTCAATCCAACCAACTGGCGAGTGATCTTGTCATAAGTGATCTGACGAGCGATGACTTCCTGGCCGGTATAGCACCCTTTGTCATTCGAAATCGCCCATGCTAACCCGGTCTCGAGAGGCGTGTAATCTTCAGTAAGTTCGTGGCCTGCTGCCGGCAATCCAACTTCCACCCGGATTACCGCATAATGCTCAGGCGCCAATTGCGCGGCCCCCCCTTCCAACATAATTGCGCTGATCCTTTCAGCCTGTTCAGCAGCTACTAATAACCGGTAGCCCAGCTTCTGTTGGCTCAGGATCAGAACGCCGGTCCGCGAAATGTCTCCAACGGCCATCTCATCCTCGGAGGGAACCCGCTCCAATCCTAATTGGAGAAGCGTCTGCGCGGCTTTGGGTCCCATCAAGTCTATTTGGGCGAACTCACCGCTGGCATCCTCCACAGTGACTTGATCCATGAAGAAGATGCGACTCTGCAAGAACCGGGTAGTCGCCGCGGCCAGACCGGGAAGCGTGATGGCCCCTATAGCTTCGGGCTCAGCGATCAGGGTAAGGACATCCAAAATTCGGGCTGTGGCCGAAGTCAGCACAGTTGTTACGCTGCGTTCTGCTGAGAGTAACCCCACATCGTTCGTGGATTGGCGCTGCAGAAAAGACTGGCGGTCTGGCCCACCGATCCGCAAATATCCAGCCTCCGCTTGTGGGTAAAAGGCTGAACCGCTCAGCGCCGCCTCATAGCCCACTAAGGAGATCGAGTTTTGCGCCCTCATCGATTCCTCCCGTCGGAGGGCGCCTTCAATCTTCCAACCTTCCACTCTTCCAGCCTTCCAATCCCGATTGCCCGGATCAGATCAGGCCGGCTGCGGGATGGGAGTTCCGCTCGTCTTGGGCACGGGCGTCGGGAAGATCTCCTCAAATTCCTCGCGGGTGAGCGTTTCCACTTCGATCAGGCGGTGAGCCACGGTGTCCAATTTGTCGCGATATTCGTTGACGATGGATTTGGCAATGGCATAGGCCTCATTGACAATTCGCCTGACTTCCTTGTCAATCTGTTGGGCAACGGCTTCGGAGTAATCGCGCTGTTCCGAAATCTCGCGGCCCAAGAAGATCAACTCCTCTTTCTGGCCATAGACCATCGGACCAAGCGCGTCGCTCATCCCGAGTCGGGTAACCATGGCGCGTGCCATGCGAGTGACCCGTTCCAGGTCATTAGAAGCGCCGGAAGTAATGTCATCAAAGACCACTTCCTCGGCCGCCCGACCGCCCAGAAGGCCGACCATGTCGGCGAGCAGCTTCTTGCGCGGCATCAAAGTGCGATCTTCTTCAGGGAGCATGATCGTGTATCCTCCGGCCATACCCCGGGCGGTGATGGAGACTTTATGGACGGGATCGGCCTCAGGCATCGCGTTTGCCACCACCGCGTGACCAGCTTCATGATAGGCCACGATGCGCTTTTCCTCTTCGCTGATCAAGCGGCTCTTGCGCTCCGGTCCGGCGATCACTCTTTCGATGGCTTCTTCCATCTCGGGTTGGCCGATTACTTTCTTATTGCGCCGCGCCGCCAGGATTGCTGCTTCGTTTACCAGGTTCTCAATGTCAGCGCCCACGAAGCCGGGTGTCGATCGAGCCAGGACGCCCAGGTCCACGTTCGGGGCTAAAGGTTTACCCTTGACGTGCACTTTGAGGATTGCCTCACGCCCGCGCATATCGGGGCGATCCAGCACCACGCGCCGGTCAAATCGGCCAGGGCGCAGCAAGGCGGGGTCCAGGATGTCAGGCCGGTTGGTAGCCGCGACGATGATTACGTTGGTATCGGTGTCGAAGCCATCCATTTCGACCAGCATCTGGTTGAGGGTTTGCTCACGTTCATCATGGCTTCCACCCAGACCGGCGCCACGCTGGCGCCCGACGGCATCGATCTCGTCCACAAACACAATACATGGAGACTGGCGTTTTGCCTGATCGAACAAATCGCGCACCCTGCTGGCGCCAACGCCAACAAACATCTCGACAAATTCAGATCCGGAAATGGAGAAGAAAGGCACACCGGCTTCCCCCGATACGGCTTTGGCCAGCAATGTTTTACCTGTGCCGGGAGGGCCAACCAGGAGCACGCCTTTCGGGATCCGCGCCCCCAAAGAGATAAACTTTTCCGGCTCCCGCAGGAACTCCACTACTTCAAAGAGTTCCTCTTTGGCTTCTTCTACGCCGGCTACGTCTTCAAAAGTTACGGTGGGTTGGTCGCCGGAGAACATGCGTGCCCGCGATTTGCCGAAAGACAGGGCCGCGTTATTACTGCCCTGTGCCTGGCGAAAAACGAACCAAAAAACGCCCGCCAGCAAAATGAATGGAACCAGCCAGCCTAAAGCGGTGGCTATCCCTATCCACGCACTCGGAGGCTTGATATCGATCTTGACGCTGCTGGGTGCTAGCTCTTCCGTTGTGACCCCAAATGCTTTCAATTGTTCGACTAAATCAGTGCCAGATTCTTTATGCGAGGTTCTCTCGGTGCCATCTGCATATACTACGCTCAGGCTGTTTTCGTCTACGGTGATTCGTTTTACTTTGCCACTTTGAACATCAGCTGCCACCTGGTTAATGGCCAGCGCTTCTTGAGTGGATGCCTGCTGGTTGAAGTTATAGACCACCATCACGATGATGGCTATAAACAGCAGCAGGTAAATGATGGATGAACGGTTGCGGGTCGGATTCACTAGATACCTCCAAGAACAAAGGTGACAGACCGCAGAAATCTACAGATTATATAAAATTATACCAATCTCTGGGCCCACCTGGGGGAACTCATTGAAATCTGTATTGGAATTCTAACATCGTTCTAACGTTTAGACGTAATGGAGGTGTAGTTCCTTACAATTTCATCCATTGCCCCACAGCAACCCCTCGATGCGGCGGGTCAGTCGTAGAAGTGCCGAGCGCAGGCGTGCCATCCGCCGGTATCGGCTGGGCCGCACTATTCGCCGGGTGGGGAATGGCCCGGTCCACTGGGCAACTGCCGATCCCCAGGTTAATCCGGCCCCAAACCCGACAAATACGATGTGATCTCCCGGTTTGAGGCGACCTTGGTCGAAAGCTTCACAGGTAGCTACCGGGATAGACGCAGTTGAAGTATTGCCGTAACGATCAATATTGATCATCACCCGTTTCAGGGAGATGTCCAGGCTTCGCGCCGCTGCCTCGATGATCCGCTGGTTGGCCTGGTGGGGGATAAACAGCTTAATATCATCCAGGCTAAGATGAGCGGATTCCACAGATTCTTGGGTGGCCTGAGCCATGACCCTGGTGGCAAAACGGAAAACCTCCC
Organism: Anaerolineales bacterium; assembly: GCA_035643335.1. Classification (GTDB taxonomy): domain Bacteria; phylum Chloroflexota; class Anaerolineae; order Anaerolineales; family UBA4823; genus DASQQR01. The sequence continues at coordinate 5,741 of DASQQR010000337.1, read as the reverse complement.
GCCCGTTCATCTGGATATAATGCAAACCTTTGTTGACGGTTTCGATGCTGGTTGGAAAGCGGCTTCCGCCCGCCGGTAGGTTGAGCAGGCCGCCTCCCGAACCATCTGACCGCATCACCGCCGATAGCACGCCCCCCACCTCATCGCTCGCTTCCAGTACAAACGCGCCGGCGCCGTCCCCAAACAGGATGCAGGTGCCGCGGTCCTTCCAATTGACCAGGCGCGAGAGCGTTTCAGAGCCGATGACCAGCGCGTTCTGAATGGTACCGGAGCGAATCGCTTGAGTGGCCATATTAAGTGCATAAATGAATCCGGTGCAGGCCGCCGAGAGGTCAAAAGCGCCTGCTTTCCACGCACCGATCCGGTCCTGAACCAGGCAGGCTGTGGCTGGAAAGATATGTTCTGGCGAAGAGGTTGCCACGATGACAAGGTCGATGTCATCAGGGGGGAGATTGGCAACTTTAAGCGCTTTGGAGGCAGCTTCAGTGGCCAGAGAAGCGGTAGTTTGGCCATCGGTGGCAATGCGTCTTTCACGGATGCCCGTTCGAGACTGAATCCAACCGTCATTGGTGTCCACCATTTTTGCAATATCGGCGTTAGTCAGGATTTTTTCTGGCATAGCCATCCCCCAACCGGTGATGTGGGCGAATGGACTCATTAAATGGCCTCGTCTGGTTGTGAGAGAATAATGGTGGCATTATGACCGCCGAATCCGAAGGAATTCGACATGACACGGGTGACCGCGGCTTGCCGGGCGGCGTTCGGCACGTAATCAAGATCGCATTCGGGGTCAGGCGTTTCATAATTTATCGTTGGAGGCAGGATCCCCTCTTGAAGCACCTTAACTGAGATGATCACCTCAAGTGCACCGGCTGCTCCTAGAAGGTGTCCGGTCATCGACTTCGTAGAGGAAATCGGTATATCGTAGGCCCGTTCCCCAAAAACGGTTTTAATGGCGGCCGTTTCACTTTTATCGTTGAGCGGAGTGCTGGTGCCATGGGCGTTGATATAGTCGATGTCAGTAACCTCCAATCCAGCGTGGTCCAATGCGGCCTGCATGCATAAGGCAGCGCCGGCGCCATTTTCTGCTGGGGCAGAAATATGGTACGCGTCGTTCGTGCTCCCGTATCCGCTCACTTCGGCTAAAATACCTGCTCCGCGGGCCTGGGCATTCTCCAAAGACTCGAGTACTACCACAGCTGAGCCCTCGCCCATTACAAACCCGTCTCTGGTGAGATCGAAGGGTCGAGACGCTCGTTCGGGTTCATCATTATGGCTGGTGAGAGCAGTCATTACCCCCAATCCAGCCATGGCAACCGGAATGATCGCAGCTTCGCTGCCGCCGGCAAGCATCACGTCGGCATCACCCCGGCGAATGATCTCTGTAGCTTCTCCGATGGAGTTGGTTCCCGTCGCGCAGGCGGTGACGACCGCCATGTTGGGCCCGCGAATCCCCAGATTGATGGCCACCACCCCAGGACCGGTATCCGGAAGCATCATCGGAACCAGGAATGGGCTTACTCGCGAGGGCCCCCGTTCCATAAAAACCTGCATTTGCTCAAATAATGTGCCGATTCCCCCAATCCCGGTTCCGATTACTGCTCCGATCCGGTCACGATTCCCATCATTGATTTCAAGCCCGGAATCCTCCAAGGCCTCTAAGGCAGCCGCCAGAGCATATTGAGAGAAAAGATCCATACGCCGGGAGTCGCGGTTTCCGAAAAGCGCCATGCCGTCGAAGCCCTTAACCTCAGCGGCAACCTGGCATTTATAATCCCGGGCATCATAGCGAGTGATCGCTCCAACACCGGACTTTCCTGCTTTGATATTGCTCCACATCGTGGAAACATCATTCCCAACCGGGCTGATGCAACCCAATCCAGTGATCACCACGCGTCTCGTCATAGCTTCCTCCTCCTCGCTTTATTGAAATGCTATTTAGGCCATTCCTCACGGGCCGGCTTTTTTGGCTGCAATTTTTGTTAGCGCGCCAAAGTGGTGAGATGCTCGCCTGTTTGGGCGACAGTTGGACTGTCGCCCCGTCGGTTTGGCGCGCCGGGAAATTTTTTGGTTTTTGTGGCTGTTATAACACTGACCGCGCTTAATGGAGGCGCTAAGTACACTTTAGCGCCAGGATCCATCCTTTTTTCTGATCGAAACCGTGCTGGGCTGCTGCCTCAATCATCGGATCTTGAAACCGCATCCGCGCTCTGCACCGGGTTGGAAATCGCCTTTAAGGTCTGATGAAATTGCTGGACATGCAAGCGATCGTGACCGGCGTTGATGCTGGCCAGCTCCTGGAGATTGGTGGGGCCAAAGATGGCATGCCGGGCCGTCCGGTGCCAATCCTGCGGTTCTGCATTCTCCAATAGGGCCAGTGCCTTGATACGGGCTTGGGAGAACTCGGCGAGCGCCGTCGGTCCATCCTGGCAGATGTATTGTCGTTCGTCTGCCCATGGATCCGTAACCATCCCGGGTAGGAACGGATCCGTCTCCCCAACCACTTTCTGATAGCGGGCTAAATTAACTTCCTCTTCTACGTCACGCAGATGGCACAGGATTTCTGCCAAACACCATTCGCCAGGTTCAGGACCGATCGTGAACAGTTCTGATGATAAATCGCTACTGAGGGTATGCAGCGCTGCTGGCGTCGCCCGCAATGTGGCAAGGATAGAATCTATGCTCGAATAGTCAGTTTTGAGATAGCCAGACGGGCCAGCTTCCAGCCATGGGATAACATCGGCCAGCTCTCCAATTCCCGAGGGTTTGTATTTTTTGCCAGGCGCGGACTGGCCGTTTTCGGTGATCCAAAAAGCTGCCAGACCTAAACGGCGTGCCGGATAAATATCATTCTCCAGGTCATCCCCGATCATGGCTGCTGGCCCGCTCGGCCAGCCAATCCGGGCCAGGATCTCAGCGTAGTAAGCTGGATTGGGCTTGGTAAAGTGGAAAGTCTCATAAGAGGTAATCAGCCGGAATGGATACCTTTGTGGTGAAATCTGAGCCCATTCCAGGCGCTGTAGGATGGCCGTGCGCGGAAAAAGTGGGTTGGTTGCGATGACCACCTGATAACCGCAATCGAAAGCATATTCAATCAGTTCAATGGCCCGCGCTCGAGTTCTTGTGAGAGGTTGCAGCGTGGGAAATACCTCCGCGTAAAAGGAATCGAAATCGGTCTCCACCTCCTTCGCATTTAGGCCCAGGCTGGGATAAAAAGAATCTTCAAAGATATCTTTTAAAGTGCGGTCCGGCCTTTGGTTTTGGATCATGGTTTGGGTCGAGCTAATTAAGGCTGCAATAAACCGGTTCGGTTCGACATGGCGGGACCAGTGCGACGCCAAGGCCTGAAAATACGCGGGCAAAAAAGTGTCTAATTTGTTGCTCAGAAGCGTATCGTCAAGATCAAGCAGCAGCGTCGGGATCACTTATTTCTCCGGAGAAGATGGGTGGCAAGGGGTGGCATTCTCCACAGCCGGTTCGAGGCTCCGATACGTCACGCTGGGTCTTAGTGCAATATGCCTTTACCTGCACTTTTCGCTTGAGGTAAGGGAAAGGTCTCTCGATGCGTCCTTCGAGGACCATGTATGAACACGCGTTTGCCCGTAAGATATCAGGCACGGGGCAACTAAAACAAAGATCGGGCGTCCAGCGTTGCGGTGGCAATGAAGCGGTAAGCAAGCGGCATTCCTCGTGGTCGCGTCCTCGATAATAGTCGCCATAAAAATAGCGACATTCTTTTCCTGCAGGAGTTATCATGAACGCGATTATAGCACGCGGCCCGAAATTACCCCGCTACACTCCAAAAATATTTAACCGCACTTAATAAATGATGAGGGTTTTTACATTCGCGTGACGTACGACCCATCCCGCGTGTCAACCCGGATAACGTCCCCGACCTCCACAAAGTTCGGAACTTGGACCTCCAGGCCGGTCTCCGTGGTTACCTTCTTTGTCACGCCAGTCGCAGTGTCTCCGCGTACCGCCATTTCGGCTTCGACCACCTCCAGGTCGACCGTAGTGGGCAAATCAATATCCAGCGGCTCTTTATCGTAAAAGGTTAGCTTGACTTCCATTCCCTCTTTAAGGTATTCGGGGGCTTCGCCAAGAACCTCGGCCTGGATAGCAGGTTGTTCATAGGTGTCCAGGTCCATGAAGTAGTAGAACCGTCCGTCGTTATACAGGTACTGTACATTGTGGTAATCCAGCCGCACATCTTGAACTCGATCACCGGAAATGAAAGACATGTCCAGGGTAGTGCCAGTTCGCAGATCGCGGGCTTTCACGCGAATGGTCGCCTTGCCTCGCCCTGGTTTGTGATGTTCATAATCCAGGACCTTGTAAAGGTTCCCATCGTGCTCAAAGGTCACGCCCTTGCGCAATTCGTTGACATCGATCATAAATAGCCTCAATAAAATGCAGATTCTGTATCCCCTCAACAAAATCGGGGTGCAAGCATGGGGATTATAGTCCAGCGCACCACCCGTGGCAAGGGCTGTACCTTTGGTGACAGGCGAAGCCTGTCACCAAAGGTACAGCCTTCTTCTTTTTTCTAATCCCTTGTGGTAAACTTGACAGAACCTCACTAGGAATTATCAATTTGGAGGTCTGCATGACAAAACTGTCCAGACGCGTATTGTATATCGAAGACGAACAAGAAATGATTGATCTAGTGCGGTTAATCCTTGGCCGCAAGGGCATCGAAGTCATTGGCGCCACCGGAGGCCGGGAGGGATTGGATGCGGTGAGGAAAGAACTGCCAGACCTCGTTTTGTTGGACCTGATGATGCCTGACATGGATGGTTGGGAGGTCTACCAACAGATGAAGGCTGGAGAGCCGACCAGAGATATCCCTGTCATAGTCGTCACCGCCAAGGCCCAAAGCATCGACAAAGTCCTTGGTTTACATATCGCCAAAGTCGATGATTACATATCCAAGCCCTTCAGCCCCCACGAACTTGCAGATAGCGTTGAGCGCGTGTTGTCGAGACAGAAGGAGATTGGAAAGTAAGCTGATGCCTGCGGGGGACAACCAGGATTTGCTATCCTCGTTTGAATATGCAAAAATACCTCATCCGCAACCTGGATAATTCAGAAATGCCACCTCTACGTGTGGATTACTGTGCCTCATTTCTATGCAGGTTGCGCGGCCTGACTTTCCGCAGTCATCTCTCGGCTGACGAGGGTTTGTTGCTGGTACAAAAGAGCGACAGCCGCCTGGATGCAGCTATTCACATGCTTGGGGTGTGGATGGATTTGGGCGTGGTGTGGATCAATGCCGCGATGAAAGTTGTAGACTTGCGCTTGGCGCGCAGCTGGCGGCCGCTCTATGTTCCTCAACATCCGGCACGATTTGTCTTAGAATCCGACCCCATCCGCTTGAAAGATTTTCGACTTGGCGATGAGATCTACTTTGAAGAAAATCACGCCGGATAAAACTCTTGAAGAACTTCCCCGAAATCTTGGATATGACCAGTAAGATCGAACTGAACACAAAACAAAAAATATCCGCGTCCTCCGCGCTCGTCCGCGTCCCATTATTCTTCCTCATATTCATCCTGCTCTGGCCTGTTCACATGGCCATCGCCCAGGACGACCAGCCGCGCGGACCGGTCTACATCGTCCAGGAGGGAGACACGCTCTGGGCAATCGCTCAGCGCTTTGGGGTCTCCGTGGACGAGCTCCGCAGCTACAACAACATCTCCGATCCAAACCAGATCGCGCCTGGGGTTGAAGTCGTTATC
>DASQQR010000336.1:0-9237 GCA_035643335.1 Anaerolineales bacterium | reverse complement strand
CGGCTTGTATAACGTCAGCCTGGGCTACCTGCCGTCCAGCGTGGCCAACCTGATTCTCACCCTCGAACCGGCCTTCACCGCGCTGATCGCTTATTTTCTGCTCGCTGAGCGCCTGAATGGAGTACAACTCGGCGGCAGCCTTATGATTCTTTCCGGAGTAGTCTTCCTGAGAATCTATGAAGGTCGCCTGGCGGGCCAAATCCGGCTCAAGCCGCAAATCGAATGGAAAGCAGACAGCCCAAACTGAAGCCTGGGGCCACCGCTGGAGAGGCGCCTCGGACTGTGCCAGTTTGAGGAGGCAGGCGTCTGGCTGAATTAAGGTGAGGGGGTCAGTGTAGGCGGTGGTCCCGCACCCAGGTCCAGGATCAACACCCAGCCGATCACGGCTGCCCCATCTCTCTGGTATTCCACCAGAACGCATTCCCGGTTGAAGTCGTCAAAGCGCCTTTCCGAGGGCAAGAAGCGCACCGTCGCGCCGGCCGGGATCTTCCCGACCGCCGTGAAGGCCTCGTAACAACCGTTGCGCGCCCAGATGTCCCGTTGGGCGATGCTGGAGAGCGGGGTTGGCGTCAGAGTGGGCGTCCCCGTTTCCGTGGGGGTTGGGGTTATCGTTGGCGTAAACGTAGGCGTTGGGGTCGCGGTGGCCGTGGGCGTGGCGGTCGGCGTCGGCGTGGGCGTCAATGAAACCAGGTAAGCCCGGAACCTGCCCACGCCCCAGCTGCCGATCAGGAACAGGACAATGATGCCGATAATGACGCCGCCGGCGCGGGCACCCATCAATTTCCAGCGAAAGCTGCGCAGATTGCGATTCAAGCGGCTGACGCCCGGGTCATTTGGATAGCGCTCCCGCACCTGGGCACTGATCCGCTCGGCTTCCGCCGGCCAGTTGGGTTTAGTCTCATAGGCCCGCGCCGCGGTCTGCAGATCGTTATCGTGTTTCTGGATCTCTCTTTGCAGCCTGTCGATTTCATTCCCCAGGCGATCCAGGCTTTCATCTACCCCCTCTAGATTGCGGATCTGGTCCAGGTTTTGTTTGGCCTGATTTGCCAGGTAAAGCGCTTCTTCGAGAGTCGCCGCCCGTTCAGCCTGCTTTTTTAAGTCCCGAGTCTGTTCCTTCAGGGGTTCTACCACCCGGGGGACAATCGATTTGAATCGCTCGATCGAGCGGTCGAAGGCCGGATTGGCTCCATACTCAGCCATGAGAGTATCCAGGCTGGCCTTGGCCTGGGAGGCCTCGTTAGGCTCCACGGCTGCCTGATTCAAGGTGTCATAAATCGTGCGCAGGTCTTCTTTGACCCTGCGGAGTTCCTGGGCTTTGTCGGCGTATTTGGGCAAACCAGTGGCCCGCGAGGCGGCCTCTACTTTTTCGATGGCGGCATCGATTTGGCCTTGTTGGAACACCGCCAGCCCCTCCTCGTAGACGATCTCGGCGTCAATGCTGTCCTGCAATTTTTGAGCGAACTCCTGCCCCTCCTGCCAGCGCTGGATGCCGAGGTCCCGCAAGATGCTCTGCGCCTTTTCCAATAGGCCCAGGGCGTCCGCATGGCGCCCGACCCTGGCTGCGGATTGCGCCTTACCATAGGCGGAAGCCGCATCCGCTGGCAGGGCCACCGCGGGGATGTATCCCGTGCGGAGATAATTCTCCGCTTCCGAACGGTGCTGCCTGGGCCGCTCCCAATTGGGTTCCAGCTGCAATACCCGGTCGAAGAGCTGAATCGCCTCGGCATAGCGCCCGCTGTAGAATAGTTTTTCCGCTACCTCCATCTGTTGTTCTGCAGCCGGGTCGTGTTTTCTGGTTTCTTCTGGGGTAATCTGGCTTTCGCTGCTCACCGCGCTCGTCGCTGGCTGGCCCTGAGAGAAATCTCGCTGTTGAGCAGACGGGCCTTCCTGCCCGGCGCCGGGGGCCTGGAGCTGACCGGCCTCCTCATCTTCCTGCTGCTGGATATCTGCAAGCAGGTCTCTACGAGCAGTCTGGAGGTGGCTGCGTTCATCCGGAGAGAGGGCCTGGTAATCCTCGGAACTCAGGAATTCCTCAATCTCCAGCAATAAGTTGCGCTTTTCAATCAGGCTGGCTGAATCATGATCCAGCAGTTGATCGATTTGGGCTTGCAATGCATCAAGTGAGCTCATTTAGGCTTGCCTTCGACTGTTATCGTCCCGCCGGATGGGATCAACGTTTTTCATCTATGGATTTTCCTGATCTTGGGATGGATCAGGCATTTGCTCGTAGACCTGAACCAGGTCCTTGCGCACATCGCGGATCTGAGTATAACCCTGATTTAGAACCTGTTCTAAAATTTCTTTGACCCGGTTCGGGAGGCGCTCATCGTCATAGGTCCAATTCACAGCATAACTCAGGGAGGCGTCTTCGATCTCCTCGGGCCGGTTGGGTCCCAAGGGGAGCGCGCCCGGCGCAGGTCGCCCGGTTAAGATGTGATGAAGCGCCCGGGCGCCAAACTGCACCACATCAAATTGCCGTTCCGCCTCGGATAACCCCTGCGCGTGACGCTTTGCGATATTCCAATCGATCATGACCACGCCATGGGAGTCCGGATCCCAATAATAATGCAGGATCTTGTGATCGCGGTAGACGACGTTGCGGTCGTGAGCGGTCTGCAGGATATCGCATATCTGGATCCCAAGGAGTAAGCCTTCCCGCAGGGGCAAGAACCATCCATGAGTGCGGCCGGCATCACAATATACCATCAAGTTGTGCTCCTGGCTCCTCTTCGCCATGGCCAGATAAGGTAACCAGCCGCCTGCCAGGTATCTCCCCATGGAAGCCAGGAAATTTTGCACCTCGTCGACGCTGTAGCGCACTAACTCTCCCTGCAGATGATCTGCTCTGGCTTGCCCTTCATCACCTGGGAAATCCAGCCCAGCCTCGATACGCACGAAGCCACATTCAATCAAAGGCGTTATCCCCGGCACATCCCTTAACATCGTGAGGATTTGGGCTTCATCCCGGAAGAGAGGCAGGGCATATTCCACCCGGTCCGGTCGCATGACCTTGATGGCGACCGGCAAGGGTGAATTCGATTGGTCGCGTAAGTGGCCCCCGAATACGCGTGCCGAAGAGCCACGTGCCTCTGGCGCCCAGGTATCCAAAGGTTCTGCCAGGAATAAGTCCAGGTGCGGCCCGAGCCTGCCGTCCACGACTCCCACCACAGTCCTTGCCGGAATTGAAGAGGTTTGGTCCCTTTCCAAATCCAGACGGTGAGCGCGGGGTAGTGCAAGGCTCTCTCGGGAACGGTATTCGTTCAGCCAGGGGATTTCATTGGCTATCTCCGGAATCTCTATCATCAAGTCCGCTGGTCTCATCCCTTTGCGCAAGCGTTTGAGCGCATCCAGGGTCATATCCAGCCAATTGGCTGGTCCAACCTGGTTGCGCAAGTTGCGCCCGGTCAACTCGACTCCTGTCAGGAAGTCATAGAATGGTTCATCGCTTTGTGCACCCCTACGGATTTGCGACAGCCATTGGGGAGCTGAGCCGATCGCCCGATCCGCCTGAAGCAACCTTCGCCGGTCCGGGTCCCAGAGGAGCAGTGTGCGCAGGCCCCGGCGGGCGGTTTCAAAATCCTTGCGGTCCCAGGCATTCAGGACGATCTCGGCTTGCGCTTTTGGCTGCAGCAGCACCTTCTCTAATTCTTCCTGCGTCCCCGGTAAGATCACCTCGACCTCTCCGACCAGGCCGTCAATATCCTGGTAACCGATCCCGGAGTTGGGCGGGGGCGGGTCTAACGCTTTCCATTTTTTCACTACTTCTTCGTTGAAGATTTTTAGGAGATCTTCTTGATCCTGTAGTCTGGCTTCAGAAGAGCTATCATCTTCGGGAACCGAGGCGCTAGAATGTGCTCCCATCTGCAATATGGTGGCTTGCAGCGTGTAGAAAAGCCGGCTGACAGCAATACACGGATTGATGGCATCCCCATCCAACCGGAGGTGGACTCGCCGCACTCCCTGGCTCAGGGTATCCCACCAGTCCGGAAGAGGGTTTTTATCGATCCATGCGAATATCTCCCAAAGCAGCGCTGTCCAATCATCTGCCACGCCTGCCGCTAAAGCATTGGAAAAGGCATGACCGATGTTTCCCCCTTCTCCGGAACTTTCCTGGATGGCGATCCCGGCAATTTGCTTGAGAAGCGCCCATTTTTCAGAAGAGGAGCTCGCCAGTTTCGCGGCTCTCTCGCATACCAATTGAAACGCCTCCAGGTCGTCCTCCGAGGCCATCTGCAGAGCCACGCGGGCATGAAAATTGGCCGCGCTGGAGAAGTCAGGCAGCTCCCCGAAGTTTGCGAAGCGCCGCTGGAGCTCATCACCTCGGTGGAGCTGATCGATTTTTGGTCTGGACATGCTATACAGGCTGGATTCCTGAAAACGAAGATCTTGTAGCTGCTTCAGAACCTGTGCATGCACAGATGCCAGCCTCTCCTTCAAAGGTTTCACACCTTCGCTATAGGCATTGCCGGGGCTTGTCTCTACGGGCCAATCCAGGCGTGCGTGCAGGCCAGGATTCGTTTCGCTCAGGAATGCTCCCATTTCGTGGATAAACTGGTGATAATCATCAATACAGGAATGTTGGCGGTCTTTTGTGGCTCCGTCAACCTCCAGAAATTGGCCATTGCCCCAGTCGATGACGGTCAGACAGGCGCGCACAGGATCCCAATACATATGTTCCGGTTTGACATCGTTCCACATCACGCCGTACTGCTTGGCTCGCTCATTCCAAACCTCGGTGATATGAATCGTGTCCAGCATATCGATGATGCCCAACAAGGCCCGGATCAATATGGGCTCTGGAATTTCCCCGGACTCGGCCAGCTTCTCAATAAAAAACCTGGTCTCATCGCTGGTAGAGATATTCAATTCATCCACCAGGCCGAAGTGAACGATCTGTCTTAACGTTTTGAGGTCGAAACCGGCAGCTCGCTCAATGATAATAAAAAACCGTTCGCCAGTGCCGTCTTCGACTAGGCTTTGGTCCAGCAATTGAGGCGTGACCAAAGGCATACCCGCCTTGGTAAGGGAGATTCCGTGAAGTGCCCTTAAAATCGACCCTTCCCGTCTTATTTGGGCAGCCTGGCGTAGGGTATCGCTGGAAAAGGAGCTCTTGCGGGGACGTTTTAGAATGGCGGGCCTGCCGCCCAGAAGCGACTCCACCAGGTACACCTCGCCGGCATCCCCCTCCCCTAATTTCTCTACCAGGCTCCACTTGGATTGTTGGCCGGCGACAGCGGGTCCGAAATTCATCCTGACGTGATCTCTCTATGGGTCATAGGTATGCAAAAGCGTGGCCTATTATAATCACAATCCAGAGAACGATAGCGGTCATTGCCAAGCACTCATAGATTGCCGCAATCTCCTACCCTGCAAAGGAGCGGATTGCTTCGCCGCGGAGAGCACTCCTCGCAGCAACGGCTGTATAACGTGCTGCTGACTATTACAGAAAGCCACGAAAAGATCAGAAAATGTTATCAAATCCTGCAGAGAATGGTAACATAATTGCCCATGAACTCCCTGTCCAGCAACAAAATTAATATCCTATGGACACGCTGGGTCAGCATCTTTGCTGCGTACCCCGGCCAGTTCTGGATTCTCGTCCTGGGGACCTTCATCGACCGTTTGGGCGGGGCGTTGCTCTTCCCCTTCTTCACCCTCTACCTGACGCGCAAATTCGGGATCGGCATGACCCAGGTTGGGGTCATCTTCGGTGCCTTTGCCACCTCCAGCTTCATCGGCAGCATGGTCGGGGGCGCCCTCACGGATCGCTTGGGGCGCAAATCCATGCTCCTCTTCGGACTGGTAATGAGCGCCTTGTCGAGCCTGCTGATGGGTGTGATCGACGTATTGGTGCTTTTCTTCTTCGTCACGCTGGTCGTGGGTATTTTATCCGAGTCGGGCGCTCCGGCACAGCAGGCCTTGGTGGCCGACTTGCTCCCTGAGGAGCAGCGCGCCGAGGGTTTTGGAATCCTGCGCGTTGCGGTCAACCTGGCAGTGACAATCGGCCCGGTCATCGGTGGCTTTCTGGCTGCCAGATCCTATCTGTTTCTGTTCATCAGCGACGCGGTGGCCAGCTTAATCACCGCCGTGATCGTCTACCTGGCCCTGACGGAAACCCGCCAGGCTCTTGCGGGAGAGGAGCAGGAGCAGACCATGGGGCAAACCTTCCGAGGTTATTTGAAGGTGGCACAAGATTCTGCTTTTATGTGGTTCCTGGGTGCCTCCATCTTGATGGTGATGGTCTACATGCAGATGAACACCACCCTGGCGGTCTACCTGCGGGACGTTCACGGAGTGAGCGAGCAAGGTTTTGGGTATATTCTGAGCCTGAACGCCGCCATGGTGGTCCTTTTTCAATTCTCTATCACCCGCCGGATCAACCGCTATCGTCCCCTCTGGATCATGACCGCCGGAACGCTGCTCTACGCCCTGGGATTTGCCCTGTACGGGTTTGTTTCGCTGTACGCGCTCTTCTTGGCTGGTATGGCCATCATCACCATTGGCGAGATGCTGGTCACTCCGGTGAGCCAGTCTATCGTCGCCCGCCTGGCACCGGAGGATATGCGCGGCCGCTACATGGCGGTGTACGGATTTAGTTGGCTGCTTCCCGTAGCGGCCGGCCCGCTGCTGGCCGGCCTTGTCATGGATTACGTGAACCCGGATTGGGTTTGGTATCTGGCGGGCATCGTGGGTCTTGTCGCCGCGGGAGCGTTCTACTGGTTGGGTTGGCGCGTCAGGCATTCGCGATACGAGCTGATCGATCAACGATTGGCGGTCATTCAGCGGTTGGAAGAGGGTCTGATTACAGCCGAAGAGGCTGCTCGCTTGTTGGAGAGCGTCGGTCAGGGCATATGGGCCAAACTGACTTCACCCGAGACCGTTGCTGAACAGCGCCACCTGCGCATCCGGGCCAGTGATTTGGGCACGGGTGCCCTGAAAAGCGACCTGCGCATCCCGGTGGGATTGGTGAACACGGTGCTTTATACGCAAGGGAGTCTTTCAGCCGATCTCGCTGGTTACGACCAGCACGATCTGATGAAGCTGGTCACGGCCAGCACGAGCGATCAAACCCCACGCCGGATGGAGACGGGCGATGATCAAGTTGAAATATCGGTGGAGTGAATCTATTTACTAATCGCTCGTATCCCAAGCCCAGATGAAGGGGCTTACTTCCGGATGTTATAATCCACTGAAATGGTTACCTCTATAATTATCCCAAAGATCCAACCTGTTATAGAATGTATACCCGAAGTCTTATTGGTCTACCTCTTGGGCTCATGGGCGCAGGGAAATATTGGGCCGAAGAGTGATAGCGTAGAGTTCAACGGTATCGAGAGGCGCTTAGACGAACTGAAGCGATTTGGTGACCTCGTCCGCAGCTGGTTGAATGATAAACGGGGCGTTTGATAATTATCGTTTGATCTGAATATGAGTTCTCATTGGAGGCAGATTTTCTGCGATCGGGAAAATTTGCAGTTAAATTCACCGTCATGACTTTACCCCAAGACGCCCAAGTATTGCTATTGCTGTGCTCCCATCTGGGCTTGCCCAGCGATACGGAAACCAAGCCGTTGACCCTGCGCGAGTGGAATTCCCTGGCAGGTAAGATGCTCGATTCTCCCCTTCAACAGCCTGGGGCCATGATGGGTCGGGACGTTACCGATCTCCGAAATTTGCTTGGCCTCGACGAGCAGGAATGCGCCAGGCTGGCCAGTTTGTTGGAGCGCGGCGATGATCTTTGGATCGAGTTGAGAAGGTTGGAGTCGGCAGGTATTCGCGTGCTGACGCGCGGCGATGCCGGCTATCCCCAGCGTTATCGCCAGCGACTGGGGGATTCCGCCCCATTAATGCTGTTTTACGCCGGCAACCATGAACTGCTGGGCCAGCCCGGCATCGCCGTGGTCGGCTCGCGTAATCTGGATAAAGTGGGGCAAGAGTGTGCCGCGTTAGTCGGAAACGCGTGCGGGTTTTCCGGATTGGTGCTTTATTCGGGTGGCGCGCGGGGGGTCGATACGATTAGTATGCGGTCGGCCCTGGAAAGCCGCGGTTTTACGGTGGGTGTCCTGGCGCTGGGCCTGGAAAAGGCCATCCGCATCCCGGATTATCGCGCTGCAATCGGGCGGGGAGATCTGTGCCTGGTCACTCCCTATAGTCCGGACGCCGGCTTCAGTGTGGGCGCCGCCATGGGCCGCAACCGCTTGATCTATACCTTGGCGGATTATGCCATCGTGGTGGCCAGTGATGCTAACAAGGGTGGCACGTGGGCAGGTTCCACGGAAGCCCTCAAAGCCGGCTGGTTGCCGGTGTTCGTACTTCAGCACGAAAATATGCCTGAAGGCAACCGCCTGTTGATCCAAAAGGGTGCTATTCCCTTGCCCTACCCCCTTCCGGTGGATTACTCAAAGTTGCGCGACTGGTTGCAGGAAAATGCGACGACCAAAACACCCGGCCCTAACCAGCTGAGACTGCTGTAGAAATCATTGCATCGTTTTTCCGATGAACTTACCGTCTTGCTACTTATCCCCGCGCTCTTCCATAATTCTCCTAATGGTCGGCCTTATGTTTGGAATATCTCGCTTTACAACATCCCAAACAATTTGCAGATCAACATTGTCATACCCGTGAATAATGCGGTCACGCATCCCCGCCATCCCTTTCCAAGGAACTTGAGGATATTCCTTTCGTAATTCCTCTGGCAGTCTTTTGGTAGCCTCTCCAATAATTTCTAAGGCTCTAACAACCGCAAAGTTGATCCGAAAATCAGTCTCAAACTGCTTGAAGGTAACCTCCTCTAGCAATACCTCAGCCTTCTCCATGGCATCCAGAATATCTTCCACGTGATCCAGATAGTCAAATCTCATACAGGAATCACCTCATTCAGGATGCGTTTGCCGATCCGTTTCTTCAAGTTTGTTTTAATTGCAATATCAACTTTAACCCCGAGTAACTCGCTTAAGTATTGCTCTAGTTCTACTAAACCGATTAAACTGATCTTTGGCGGTCTCTCCAATTCGATCAAAACATCGAGATCACTATCCGGGCGTTGTTCGTCACGGACATACGATCCGAACACACCAACGACCTTAACACCGTATTCTTGCGCTAAAAACGGCTTCTCTTCACGAAGGATCTGTTTAATTTCGGCTAAAGCCTTCATGCTTTAAATTATACCTCCGCAATCTGATCCAAAGTTAGTGTATGAAGGTCAGGGATTGCCCCCAAAGCGAAATGTCTCGG
>DASQQR010000335.1:0-2740 GCA_035643335.1 Anaerolineales bacterium | reverse complement strand
AGCGGTTGGGAGCGGGGTCGGTTGAGGTGTGGGAGAAGCGATCGCCCCCGTCTCCAACGTCGGCAGGGGCAGTAGATAGGGAGCGTTGTTGGGCACCAGCATAACCTGAACGCCAGGAGCGATCTGGTTGATATACTGGTAAGTCAGCAAATCCTCGTTGGTCGCCAGCGCCTCAGCAATCAACTCCAGAGCTTGTTTCTCAGCGTTGGCTTCGACAACCCTCGCTTTGGCGTTGCCTTCGGCCTCGATCACCGCCGCGTCGGCCCTACCTTGAGCGACCTGCCGGGCTTGTTCAGCCTCCTGGCGCCGTTGCTCGACCACAAACCTGGCTTGCTGCGCCTGCTGCTCGGCGATCTGTTTCTGCTCCACGGAAGCAGCGTATTCCGGGGAAAAGGTGATGTTGCGCAGCACGAAATCATCTAAAAAGAGTCCATTCTCGGCCAGCTTCCTTCTTAATTCATCCAAAATTTTCTGCTTTAATTCCGATCGCTTGGAGCTGTAGACTTCCTCGACGCCAAACTGAGATACCGCATCCCGGATAATCCCGCGACTGAGAGGTCTCACCAGTTCATCCACATAGCGCCTCTGCCAGTCAATGTGCAACCGGACGACCTTGCTGGGGTCAATGGCGTAGATCACCGAAGCGTCCATAAATACTTCCTGTCCATCCGCAGTACGGGCCGTGACCGAATCGTCCCCCTGTATTTGTCCCTCCTGAGTCGCGATGGACATGGTATAGGTTTGCTTGGAAATCGAATAGGTTACCACGTTCTCGAAATAAGGGATGATCCAGCGCAAACCAGGCTGTAAAGCCTGTTCACGGTAACCGGTGGGGGACAACGCGGAAACCACCACCCCGCGTTGCTCAGGTTGGATAAACACCAAGCCCGCACTGACGGTGGTCATGATAATCGCCAGGATCGCCACGACCAGGATAGATGTGGACACGGCTCTTACCTTTTGCCCGCGCGATGCCCGGATCACAGCCAGAACAATTAGCCCCACTACAACCAGCCAAAGCAGGGCAACAGCTCCCTGAAGGGCGCTCGAAAAGTTCATTCTTACCTCCTGATTGTCCGCGATTTTGTTGGGTGGATTATACCGTAATTGATTCCTACCCAAAGAGTGGAGGTCGGTTACCGGTTAGGGGCGCTCGCAGTTCAGTGAGCCTTCGGATGCCTGGGATAAATATGCGCAATTGTCTTCCCCTGCAATTCATGATACCATCCTGTCATGGGTGAGTTCTCTGGTCAGGTGACGAAAGTGCAACTGGAAGCCGGCGGGAGCGTGGGAGCATGGATCGCCTGCCCTACCGGTGCAATCCCTCAACCAGGCCAGTATGTGCTGGCAGCGGATCACGAGGCTGTTTTGGCGACCCCTGTCTTCGCCAGTGACAGCACTTCGGATGGTTTCCTGGCGGCGCCTCCCGTCCCAAAAAGCTGGGGTCCTGGGAGCAGCTTGCAGATGCGCGGCCCTCTCGGACATGGCTTTAGCCTTCCTGAGGCTGGCAAGCGCCTGGCCCTTGTCGCCGTGGGAAATTCAGTTTCACGCTTGATGCAGATAGCAGTATGGCTCTTAAGAAAAGACGCGGAAATCGCCTTGTTCACCGATGCGCCTCCAGGCCCTCTTCCGAATGCCATCGAGGTCAACCCGCTTCAGATGCTTCCCGATGCCCTGACATGGCCGGATTTCCTTGTCCTGGATCTGCCGCTGGAGACTATGCCTGATCTGCGCCAGATCTTCGGGCTTACCCAAGGGGGACGCCTGCCTTGCCCTGCTCAGGCCTTGATTTTTTCCCCGATGCCATGCGGAAACCTGGCGGATTGCGGCGCCTGCGCGCTGCGCGGCAGGCGCTCGTGGAAACTGGCTTGTAAAGACGGACCTGTGTTCAACCTGAACGAATTGGAATGGTGACCTTGAACGTACTGGCATTCTTTGCCCACCCCGATGACGAGACCATGCTGGCCGGGGGTACGTTGGCTCTGCTTGCCAGGAGCGGGGCGCAGGTGCACTACTTGTGTGCTACGCGCGGCGAAGGCGGTGAGGTGGGAGAGCCACCGGTTTGTGCTCCCGAGGAATTAGGGCCAGTGCGGGAGAAAGAAATGGTATGTGCTGTCCAGGCCTTAGGTGGGCGCAGCCTGACATTTCTGGGATACGCGGACCCGCGGGTCGGCCCCGGCGAAAAGCTGTATGCTTACACGGACAACCTGACCATGTTGGCCGGCCAGGTGGCGGCCACCATTAAACAATTCCAACCCCAGGTCGTGGTCACTCATGGATCCAACGGGGAATATGGGCACCCCGCCCACACATTCACTCACCAGGCGACCCTGATCGCCGCATTGTCTTTCAAGAAGACAGCGCCGCTCCTGTATACCGTGGCAGCTTCTTTCCCCGGACATCCCAAGCCCCGCCTCTCCAACCAAGATGACGTCGCCCATTTGGTCGTGGACGTCGCTCCGGCTCTATCCCAAAAAGAAGAGGCTGCCATGTGCCACCGCACGCAGCATGCCTTGTTCGTACGGAGCGCTTCTGAGGAAGCTGGTCGCCAACTTACCGTTCCCGAGGTAATTATGCACTTGGAAGGCATTCACCGGGTTCATCCCCCAGTAGAAGACAGTAAGATAGAGGACCAACTGGTAGAAATGTTAAAGCCTTGGGAGTGGAGAAAAAACCGAGAATAGTTGAACGATATCCCGAAAACGCGCTTCACATTGGCATGCCCAAATACGATCTATTC
>DASQQR010000334.1:0-5834 GCA_035643335.1 Anaerolineales bacterium | reverse complement strand
CGCCAATCGCTAACGCAGCGCCTGCCTCATCCTCGCCAGCCCTTCACTCAACACCGCCCTCGGGCACGCGAAATTCAATCGCACGAATCCCTCGCCCCCGCTTCCAAAGGTCTTCCCATCGTTGAGGCCTACCCGCCCCCTTTCGATGAAGTACTCACAGGGGTCCTCACCGATTCCTGTCTCCCGGCAATTCAACCACGCCAGGTACGTCCCCTCCGGTTTGGACATGGAGATCCCCGGCAGTTCTTCCTGTACATAGCGATACACGTAGTCCCGGTTGCCTTCCAGGTAGACCATCAGCTGCTCATACCAATCCTGTCCATTCTGGTAGGCCGCTTGCATGGCCACCAGGCCCATGACATTCACCCACGGCACAAGGTCTTTGCGCTCTTTTTCAATTCGCTCCCGCAGGTCATGGTTCTGGATCACCGCGAAAGAGGCCTGCAATCCAGGCAGGTTGAAGGTCTTGCTGGGCGCCATCAGCGTAATGGTGTTTTGGGCCACTTCCGGATCCAGTGTGGCGATGGGGATATGCGTGTGGCCCGAGTAGATCAGGTCGCAGTGAATCTCATCGGAACAGATCACCACCCCGTGTCTCAGACAGATTTCGGCCATGCGCTCCAGCTCTTCCCGGCGGTATACTCTCCCCACCGGGTTGTGGGGGTTGCACAGCATGAACAACCGGGTGTGTTTATCCATCGCCATTTCAAACGCCTGCCAATCGATCCCGTAGGCGCCCTCCTCATCCCGG
Source organism: Anaerolineales bacterium (assembly GCA_035643335.1). Taxonomy (GTDB): domain Bacteria; phylum Chloroflexota; class Anaerolineae; order Anaerolineales; family UBA4823; genus DASQQR01. The sequence continues at coordinate 5,083 of DASQQR010000334.1, read as the reverse complement.
ACCAGTTCCGCCTCCTGCAGTTCCATCCCGGCATTGCCCGGAGCGCGCAAGAACGGCGGGTAGATCGGCAGCTGCTGCAGCACGCCACCTCCCGGGATGGCCTGCGCCTGGCAGGCCAGGTTAAAGCCCTCAATCACCCCGGGCAGCAGGATGATCTCCTCGGGTGCCACTTCCCAATCGTACAGCTCGCTCAAACGTTGCATAATCAGGGCGCGCAGCTCTGGAGGCTCTTGGGGATAACCGAATACCCCGTGATTCACCCTCTCCCGCAGCGCCTGGATCACCGGCTGGGGCGAGGTGAAATCCATGTCTGCCACCCACATCGGCAGCACATCTTCGGGAAACTTGTGCCACTTCACGCATTCCGTCGCCCGTCGCTCAGGCAGCTCGTCAAAATCATAAACCATGACCGGCAACTCCCTCCGCATTCTCCCAACCACCAACCGTTCCTTTATGCTTCCAATCTTCCATCCTTACTCGCCTCCCGTTTCGGTGACCTCAATGAACTGATTCTCTTTTAATTTAGAACTAATGTTCTGGTATAATCTCCCTATGTCCCACCAGCCTCCCTCGGGCCGGGGCCTGGCGTACATTTGGCGCCGCTTGCTCAAAGCCCTTGGCTTGACCACCCTCGACAGGCGTATGTACACTTTTGAGGGAGAGTTGATCCAGTCTCTCAAAGACCTGGCCGAGCGCGAGCAACGCCCAGAGGAGGAAGTCGCTGCCGAGTTGCTGGCCTTTGCCATCGCCCAACGCGACACCGCGGAAACCTATTTGGATCATTGGCGCGAGCTCAGTCCGCGCGAGCAGCAGGTCGCCGCGCTGACTTGCCTTAACTACACCAACCGCCAGATCGCAGCCCGCCTACAAATTTCCTCCGAGACCGTCAAGACCCACGTACGCAACCTGCTCTATAAGTTCAACCTGCATAGCAAGGCCGAACTGCGCCAGGCTTTGTCGGAGTGGGATTTCACCGCCTGGAGAGATGCTGATCTGTAGGTGCAAATCCGGCCTTCGTCATGTTATAAACGGGAGAGCCCTTTTCTCATACTTTCAGGCTTTGTTTGATGTGCTTGGTCTTGGCGCCGGCTGATATCACGCTGATCGAGCCATCTATTTCTAAGACCGCCATCTCTACCTCACCTAGGTTGGAGATGCCGTGCTCGCGCAGGGCGGCGGAAAGAGTTTCTTCATCGATTCCTTCCCGGTGCAAGTTTTGGGGGATGGCCTCTCCGTGTAAGATTAGAAGAGTCGGGGAACCCTCGACCAGCTTACGAAAGCGCGGCCAGCGTAGGCGCAAACGGGCCAGGACTGTATTGAGGACCAGCAGGATGAGGGCCGCCACGAGGCCGCCGGTCAGCGATGTGTCCGGGCCAACCATGGCATTCTGCACCGCGTTAGCCAGAAGCAAGAGTACCACAAGATCAAATACCGTCAGCTGGCCGATCTCGCGTTTGCCCGCCACTCGTAAGCCAATAAGGATCGCCAGGTAAACAATCGTGGTCCTGACGATGATATCCCATGGGCTGGTCGCGAAGGTGAACATCTCTGCCGGTTAATCGGGAGATTTCATATTTGAAATTTCTCCCTCGGAACGCGCTTCAAGGGCGGCTTCTGCGGCCCAAGGAACCGTCACTTCAGGTTCGATAGATCGCATGGCTTCCAGCACCTCGTAGGTTTTCTCGTCCAGATTGAAGTTTCTCTCCAATGCGTGCAGCACGTGGTGCGCGCCGTGCCGCAGCCAGATCGAGTCGAAGTGATATATCAGGGCCCTGAGCAGGGGTTCGATTGCGTCTTCTTCCAGGGCAATGAGCGCTTCCGCAGCCAGCCAGCGTATCTCCGGCCTTTCATCCATCAGGGTGTGAACGAGTGCATCTGCCGCCGTTGGGTCTTTGAGCTCCCCGAACGCCTTAGCGGCCTCCCACCGGACGTGATGGTTTCCATCTTTCAGGGCTTCGATGAGAAGGGGAGTCACGATCCTGCCGCACTTAATCAATTCGAAACGAGCACGCGCTCGTTCCGGACCATACGGGCTTCCAAGTTTGGCGATATAGCCCTCGATTTCCTCGTGCAGTTCGGGGCTTAGATTCATCTCGTCGGTCGTCATATGATCTCCTTTTTCAGGTTAGGGGTCAAAGAATGCTTGACTGTATTGCTTCACGCCGTCAAGTGTTTGTCGTAAACAGCTAGCCCCACAGCCATCTGGGATTCACGTAATTCATCTTATTTTACCGCGAGAATAGGAGTCCCCAAATCCTCGCCACACCGCCCACCTAACAACGTTTGAGTGCTCCCCTATCAGGATTCTAAAAACTCCAGATACCCGGGATACATCGTCCGGCTCCGACTCTCCATCGGCCGCCGTCACTTTGTTGGGCGTTGCTGTGCAGCAAACAAGACGAAACCAGAGTATAATTGTCAAAATTAAACTCTGGGCGGGTTACCCGAACTAAGGAGGCATGTGGCTACTAGTGAAGCCATCCCAAATCGAATATCGCAGGCGGCCTGGAAAACTACCGCCATCTTATTTGTAGCGCAAAGTCTGTCCTCGGCAGCCATCATCGCTACGGCGACGGTCTTGCCGATCATTGGGGATGATTTGAGCGGGCACCCCTCTTGGGCGGGCGTGCCGTTTGCCATATCGCAGCTCGCCGCCGCCCCTGCCGCTTTTATGTGGGGGTTGCTCTGGGATCGCGCCGGGCGACGCGGTGGGCTTTCTCTGGGTGTATTGGTTGGATTGGCCGGTATGGTGGTCGGCGTCGTAGCCATCCAGGCCGGCTCGTTCTGGTTGTTGTTGGCCGGTCTCGTGGGCATCGGCAGCTCCAGGGCCGCGGTGCAGCTTTCCAGGTTCATCGCCGCTGAAGTCAATCCTCCCTTATCCAGAGGCCGGGCCATCTCATACGTGATCCTGGGCGGCACCGTGGGCGCGATTGGCGGGCCACTGCTGGTCGCGCCGAGTAGCCGCTGGGCGCTCCAGCTGGGACTGATGGAGATGGCTGGCCCGTTTGCGATCTCCGTCGCCCTGCTGGGCCTGGGGACGTTGGTTGTTTGGCTGGGTTTGCGTCCAGAACCGGTGGACCTGAGCCGCGAGGTGGTCGCTCTTTTCCCTGAAACCGGCCAGATAGCCGCGGCCGCCCGTTCGATCCCTGAGCTCTTGCGGCTGCCGGGCGTGCACGTTTCCATTGTCGCCATGGTGTTGGCGCAGATGGTCATGATCATGGTGATGGGCATCACCTCGCTGTACATGCGGGACCATAACCATGCCTTGAGCAGTATCTCGCTGGTGATCTCAGCGCATACTTTGGGGATGTATGCTTTCTCGATCGTGTCCGGACGGTTGGCGGATCGCTGGGGCCGGGGAGCGGTGATCCTGGGTGGGGCCCTGTTGATGATCCTGGCATTGATCCTTGCGCCGGTTTCAACCCAGGTAGCCCTGCTGGCGCTGGCACTCTTTTTCCTGGGCTTAGGGTGGAACCTGTGCTTTGTGGGGGGCTCGGCGTTGCTGGCGGATCACCTGACGCCGCCGGAGCGCTCCCGTACCCAGGGGTTCAACGACTTGCTGGTCGGGCTGGTGTCGGCGGCTGGCAGCTTTAGCAGCGGGGTGGTGTTCGCCGGTATGGGCTACCTGGCCGTGAACTTGATCGGCGCTGCCTTCGTGGTGGTGGTCCTGGCGCTCACCGGCTACTGGCTGCTTACCCAGGCCAGCGGGCGTGCGTGGCAGCTGGGCCGGGGCGGTGATTGATCCTATTTCACATCCCTCGCCTCTTCTACGGCGATTCCCAGGGATCCATTTTTCCCAGAGGACTCATTCCATCTGAGGCGTGATAGAATTCAGGCTTGGAGTACATAACTCGGCACAATGGGCTGGAGCATAGACAGGAGGTTTGTATGCATGCGGTGGACGTGTTGAAATATGGGAATTTGACCCTTTTGAAGGCCCTGGATGGCATCCCGGACGACGAATGGGAGACCGAAGGGGTGTGCGGCTGGTGGTCGGTGAAGAATATCATCGCTCACCTGGCCTCCTTCGAGCATGTCCTGGAGGAAGTGCTGACGACTTTCAGGGGAGGCGGTCCGACGCCCTATATGCAGGCTTGGGCCAAAGGGGATTTCAATGACGTCCAGGTTGCGCAGCGGCAGAGCAAGAGCTGGAAGGAAACACTGGAGGAGTACCAACAGATGCACGCCCGCAATATGCAGCTGGCAGCCCAGATCCCGCTGGAAACCTGGCGCGAAACGGGCGCGATCCCGTGGTACGGGGAGGAATACGACCTCGAAGATTTCATCGGCTACCAGTACTACGGCCACAAACGTGAGCACAGCGCCCAAATCAACGTGTTCAAAGACCGCTTCAGGACCTGAGCGGCCCACGGCCCGAGCACAACCCCGGATTCCGATTTGCTCGAAAGCCCTCCAGCCACACTGTGGAGAGAAGCGCAGTCGAAGAATGCTTCCGCCGCTCCACTCAGGGGGTTTGTCCCGGCTAGTTGCGGCGAAAAAAATCATTGAGATCCGCGTTTTCCGCGCTCGTCCGCGTCCCATAAAAACTTGCATTCTGCTGATCTTCTTCTGGGATCCGCTCTCACCGCAACCGCACGATCCCGACGTCAAGGCCTTGTTGCGCATCGCCGTGGTGTGGAACATCCCAGTCGCCTGCGACCGCGCCAGCGCCGACTACATCATCTCCTCACCGCTGATGACCGGCCGATACGAGCGCCGGCTGCCGGATTACGCTACCCACATCGAGCGCTACCTCCCCGAGCAGCGCGATCTCATCCTGGCATGGGATAGCTAGGCCGTGTAATTTGGTGCATCGAAGAACCCCGCAACTAGTTGCGGGGTTCTTCACTCTTTACGGGATCTACCCGAACGAGAGGACTGCCCCCAAAGGGCCTTTGTTATTTGATAATGATCGGCAAGAAAATTCTCTTAGGAGTTGGTGTATAGCGCAACTCAACGGACATGAGGATCACGTCGTCCGGGTAGGTGTCTTGCGCTCCCTGCCGCTGAATTGTGATCACCCACAGGTTCTTTGTGCCAAAACGCGAGGCCGGGATCGTGATCACTTGCTCCCCGATCTGCA
>DASQQR010000333.1:0-5352 GCA_035643335.1 Anaerolineales bacterium | reverse complement strand
CCTCCACGAAAGGTCGCACGGCTGCGACGGCCTGCCGGATGGCGCGAGGATCTTGCCGCAGGACGTCTGCGTCAATGCCACCGATCAGGGTCACATGCGGACCGACCAATTCCCGCACCTGGGCGGGCGTCAATGCTCCGGGAGGGGTTTCGCACAGCCACAAGACGTTAAATGGATATTTCACGACTTCAGGAAGCAGGTTAACCGGGTTGGCGTAGGAGCGCCAGATGATGGCCGGAACCCCGTACTCGCGCAAGACGTTGATAACCGGCACATAGCTCTCCAGTGCAAACTCACGGTACATCCCCGCTGAGATTAAGGCGCCCTGATTTCCGGCGATGGGCTCGCTGAAGACCACCCCATCGAGATCCACCTGGCGCAGGATTTTACCTGCCAGGCGGGCAGCGAAATCGGCTTGAATGGCCAGGATTTGGCGGACAAAGTCGGGCTGATCCACCAGGCGGAGTATCGCCGGGGCGAAGGTACGCCAGTCATCGATACCCAGGCTTAGAAAAAGGCCTTGGTGAATGCGGAGGAAGAGTGGATACGAGCGCTCTCTCCATCCTGCAACCGACTTGCTCCAATCGTATGGCAGGCGGCGAGGGTCATCCGGGTCCAGTCTCTGGCGCAGTAAGGGCAGCAACCTCTGTTCAGTGGACCAATCTGCGATCACGGGGTTGGGATAAACATCCGGATCGAGCTGCTCAAACTGGTCATAATGAAACAGGTTATCCAGGTCGATGCCACCGGGTAGGCCTTGAGTACGCCAAGACCGCAACACTTCTTCGCGGGTGCCCTCCGGGAAGAGGGGTGGGTGATCCGGTTGGTCACCGTTTATGACTGCTAAAAAGCGTTGACGGCTGTTCATGTTGTCGAAAGGATATGATTGGCATGGCCCTATTATGCCTCAAATGGCAGCGGAAATTGGTATATTGGAGACTGGGATATTGGGAATTGGTAGATCCGAGGATATTGCGAGTGGAGATATGTGGTAGATGGCGCTGAGAATGTCTCGTTGTGGATACTGCTTTCACCTCCGGGCCGCACTGGGCGGCGGTAGGGTTTGGGTCGACTGAATTCGGGCGCAGCTGGTGGGTTTGGCGTTAGAAAAGCATCCGCGTCCCGATCGACCCTCATCACTTCGACACCGCTCAGTGCAAGCCGCCGGCCCCTTCTCGCGATCGACCCTCATCCCCCGGCCCCTTCTCCCAATCCCGGGAGAAGGGGAGCCGGTGTAGTGGACCCATAAAGTTGGACACTTTTTCAGGCATTCTTAGGGGGATGCCTCAGAAGGTTGAGATGCCCACCAGGCAGATTCAAATTCCACTGGGGTGAGGTATCCCAAAGATGAATGGATCCGTTTTGTCATATACACCTCGTCAATAAAACCTCCAATTTGGTCGAGAGCATCCATGAAGTCGAGATACTCGGACAGGTCTACCTCCTCTTCCTTGATGGTGCGCATAAAGCGCTCGGCGTAACCGTTCTCTTCGGCCTTTCCCACAGCCGCCATGCTGATTTGGACGCCATGTGCCTTCAACACTTCCACATAGGCGTAGGCCGCGTACTGAACTCCCTGATCGCTGTGATGGATGTCCGGCTGGCCGGTTTGCAGTGCTCTGCGCAAGGCCGTCAAGGTCAATTCTTGATCCAACAAACGGCTCAAGCACCAGCCGCGGATCGAGCGGGTGAAAACATCTAGAATAATCGCCAGATAGACAAAATCCTGCTTCAGGCGAACATAAGTGATGTCGCTGGCCCACACCTGGTCAGGATGAACGACCTCCAGGTCCTTGACCAGGTTGGGATAGCGTGGGTAGGGATGCTCGCTGTCGGTGGTGCGCTTTTTGGGCGGTTTTACCGGCCGGAGCAGCCCTTTTTGAGCCATGATGCGGTGCACATGCTTGCGATTGACCTGCATTCGGTAAGGAGCCCGGCGCAGTTCTTGGCTCACCCGCCGAGTGCCATAAGTCGGATATCGACCGGCGATCTCGTCGATGGCTCCTTCCAACTCGCTTTCAGCGCTCAGGACAGGTTGATAGTAGAACGTGCTACGTGCCAATCCAAGCAATTCACAGGCCGTTCCTACCGGATAACTCTCTTCCTGGCTCAACATGCGGGCTATCTCTCGTTTTTGTTGAATGGAGAGTTCAAGAACCCGGAGACTTTTTTTGCCATTTCCAGTTCCATCGTCATCCGGCCAACCATGCGTTCTAACTCGGCGATACGTTGATCCCGATCGTCACTGGCTGCATTCTGCTCAAATAACATCGGAGAGCGTTCAATGAATTCTTGCTTCCAGCGGGACAGAACTGAATCTTTGATGCCATATTCTCTGCTGGCTTGGGCGGCACTCTTTTGCTCGGTCAGCATCTCCAGCACTACCCGGGCCTTGAATTCGGGTGTGAATTTCCGTCGTGTCACCATTCTGGACCTCTTTCCTGGATCATAATTCCTACTTAGCTATGTGTCCAGTTTTTGGGGTCCACTACACGGCTCAGCGATCTTCCGCGCCGGTCCGCATCCCATTCCGCCCTCATCCCCCGGCCCCTTCTCCCAATCCCGGGAGAAGGGGAGCCGGCTCAGCGATCTTCCGCGCGGGTCCGCATCCCATTCGAAGCATCGAATTTCATTAATTCCGCCGGGATTATGTAACAACTCAGCGATTTCGTCGTTATTCTTAATGCTTGTTGGATGACATTGCAGATTCGTCAGCTGTAAGCCGGCTGATGAATCGTAATTTGGCTCTTTTTCGGGTATGATCTTATAGCTTTCTCTATGCCAGGGGGTATCCTCCTGTGTCTAAAGAACTCCATTAGACGGAGACAACGTAGCGGCCATGCAACTCCAACCCGGCCAGCTGATCCGAGCAGCCTTTCTTTCAGCGCTGGCGGAGGTCAAGAAATTTGAGCCCCTTTTCATTTTTTGGCAGGCCTAAGATGCCATAGACAGAACAGTGATTCGAATATTGAATTCACCCTTTGGGTGAATTATGGTATAATGACGGAGAAATAGCTTGCATTTCAGCTTCAACAAGAAAAGGCTAGAAGATCTTTACTACAAAGAAAAGGGCGCACATAAATATCCACCTGAGGTGGTAAATGCCTTCTTCCATGTAATGGCCATTATCGAAGCCGCTGTGGATATCCGTGACTTCTACAATCTCAAAAGCCTCCATTTTGAAAAACTGAAGGGTGACAGGAGAGAAGAGCATTCGATGCGCCTGAACAAGCAATACCGGCTGACCATGCGACTGGAAAAAGAGGAGACAGGAACTTCTCTTCTCATCCTCGACATTGAAGACTATCACGATTAATCCTAGAGGGAGCTTGAAATGACCACCACACGCAGACCCGCGCGAGTAGTATCGCCCGGGCAAGTCATTAGCAAGGAGCTGGAAGCGCGCGGTTGGACGCAGCGAGACCTGGCTGCGATCACGGGCCGGCCTTACCAGGCGATTAACGAGATTATCAAGGGTTCGAAGCAGATTACGCCGGATACCGCCCGAGAGTTGGCGAAGGCCTTCGGGACGTCGATGGATTTCTGGATGAATCTGGAAGCCAACTACCGGCTTTTTCTGGCAGCCCAAGAGGATAAGGAAAAGGAAATCGAACGGCGCAGCCGGATTTACACGATTGCGCCGGTTGCCGAGTTGATCAAGCACGGCTGGATTCGGGGGTCGGACGATACCGACGAGCTGGAAAGCCAGGTTTGTAGCTTCCTGGATATTCGTTCGCCGTTCGAGATGCCCGCCACCTGTGCCCATTTTCGGATTTCCGAGAGCCGCGGTCCCGAAGATTCGGCCAAAGTAGCCTGGGTGAAGCGCGTGGAGCAGCTTGCCAGGCGACAACCGGTGGGGCAATATGATCCAGAATGCTTGAGGGAAAACATTGCCCAAATCACTGCTCTGACCGAAACGGCCGGAGATGCGGCGGAAGTCCCCAATGTATTTCGAGATTTGGGCGTTCACTTCTTGATTGTCCCACATTTGCCCCGTACCTATCTTGATGGCGCGGCTTTATTCGTAGACAGGCACCCGGTGGTTGCCCTTACTCTCCGCTACGACCGGATCGATTGGTTCTGGTTTACAATTCTTCATGAGCTGGCCCACATCGTGCTGGGTCACTCAGCGCAGCTCGACTCCCTCTTTGGCGAACTGGAAGAGGAGAGGGGCAGGAGCCAGGCCGCCGAATCCGAAGCCAATGAGCTGGCTCGCGATTGGTTGTTCGACCCGCGAGTGATGGATGATTTTATTGCGCGGGCAAAACCCCGCTTCTCCAGATCTAAGATCGAGGCTATTGCCAACGCTCAGAAGCGCCATCCGGGGATCGTTTTGGGCCAACTCCAACACCGAGAGGTCGTCGAGTACAAGCACCTGAGGTCGATGCTGGTCAAAGTCAAACCGTATCTAAAAGAGTGGATCGATACGCCGGTTCCCTAATAGAGGCTCCCGGTTCAAGGAATCTTTGTTCTGTCTTTTGTAAGTTTATGCTGCACTTAGGTCATTCTTGAAATCGGAAGATAAATCCTTTATATCCTTCTTTCATAACGGAAAAAATGATGAAGCAAACCATTCCCGTCTCCACTCCCGCGCTCACATCCGATAGATTACAAGTCCTAAAGGACTTGATTCCCGAAGCCTTCACAGAAGGCAAAATCCACTTCGAGAAGCTGCGCGCCACGCTTGGAAATTTGATCGACGACTCGCCGGAGCGCTATTCCTTCACCTGGGCCGGCAAGCGCGACGCTACCCGCCTGCTGCAAACCCCCACCCGCGCCACCCTGATCCCTTGCCCGGAAGAATCGATTGAATTTGACAGCACCCAGAACATCTTTATCGAAGGCGAAAACCTGGAAGTACTCAAGCTGCTCTACAAGAGCTATTTTGGCCGCGTCAAAATGATCTACATCGACCCGCCTTACAACACCGGCAACGACTTCATCTACCCGGACGATTACGCCGACCCCTTGGGTAAGTATCTGGAACTGACCGGCCAGCAGGACGTCGAGGGTAACCTGCTAACCAGCAACCCCGAGACCAGCGGGCGCTACCACTCCGCCTGGCTGAGTATGATGTACCCGCGCTTGTTCCTGGCGCGGCAGTTGTTGAGGGAGGATGGAGTAATCTTTATCAGTATCGATGATCACGAGGTTCACAACCTGCGGATGCTAATGAATGAAATCTTTGGGGAGGAAAATTTCATAGCAACCGTTCTGTGGCAAAAAGTCTACTCCCCCAAGAGTTCGGCGAGACATTTTTCGGAAGATCATGACTACATATTGGTATATGCAAAGAATGGAGAGACTTGGACTCCAAGTCTTTTACCACGGACTGCGGAAATGGACGCTCGC
>DASQQR010000332.1:0-11991 GCA_035643335.1 Anaerolineales bacterium | reverse complement strand
TCAGCGAAGGCGGTCACGATGAGCGCGGATAAGGCGGGCCCGGTAGAGGCAAGATAATACAGCGCATACGGGAACTGCTTTTGGATAAGCCCCTGGGCAGAGAGAGCGAGAGGCAACATGAAAGCCCAGGAAATAGCGTATGCAATGACAAAATAAGCAACCAGCGAGTTTTGCTTGATCAGAAGGGATAGGCGTGAAATCATGAGAGTCTCCTTTTGTAGGTTAATCGGCTGCTTGCGGCGAGGCGATCCCGGGCGCGGTTTTTGCAGTTCGTTCTCTCAACAGATCCTTGCCCCCGAGATCGAACCCAAAGGACAACTTGAGCGCGTCTTTGGCGCACACCGTGATGCAGGTCTGGCACAGGCTGCATTCCGTAGAGAGGACGCGCGCATCGTTCAGGATGTAGTCGCTGATGCGCACATCCATCGGGCACATCTTCTCGCAGGCATCGCAGTCGTTGCAGTTTGCCGCCTCGCCACCGATCTTGAGTAAGGAAAATCGCGAGGTCACCTTGAGTGGCACGCTGACCGGGCATAGGTACTTGCAGAAAGCCCGGTTGTCTTTGAGGGCAACTGCCAGGCCGATGCCGATGGAATAATACAGCGCGTTGCCGACCAGGAACCAGATGACCGCAGACCGGCCGGCGGCGCCATCGCGATAGCCGAAGACGAAAAAGAGCAGGGCAACCAACGCCAGGCTCAGTCCGAAGTGAGCGTAGCGCAGCCAGCCCCATTTGCCGGGCAGGCGCCCGCTGGGGCGTTTGAAGGGCAGCAGGTCGAGCACCATCACCGTCCAGCAGGCCCACCCACACCACAGGCGGCCGAAAAGCACCGGTCCGAAGATCTTAGCAATCATGTAGTGAATTACCGCCATCTGGACGACGCCGGTGAGCAAACCGAAGACCGCTCCTTCGATCTGGCTGTTCTCTTTTCCCATCAGAACCGCATAGCCAAACAGGAAGGCACCGACCAGGAACAGTGTCAGGCGCCGGCCGATGGGTTTGCGCTTCTTGGGGAGCACGGCATACAGTCCCAAGCCAACCCCGATCGATGTGCCGATGTAGCCGAACATGATCAGCGGCCGGGTATAGCCGGAAGCCAGCCATCCCCACGCAGCCACGCCCCAGAAAGCCAGCATGACCACCCCGGGAACGAGCAGTTTCTTGATCTGAGATTCGCTCTGCTTGGGCAACTTTCTTGCTTTCATTTTGCTTCCTCCTCACGTAAGTCTTTGCCGTCTCCGTTGCCGATCTCCAGGTTGGCTCCAATCCGGTTTACGGAGATCAATTTTATTCCCAGGTCGCGAATTCGGGCGAGGATCCCGAAGAGAGCGGCATGATAGGGAACCTCTCCAGACAAAACCGAAACAATCGCGCCGTCCGGCGTGCGCTTGACATCAAGGGCCATATCGCCAAACCAGGATGCCCGATCGAGATCGATGCGGCCGGATACCTGGATTTCATACAGCACTGGGTAATTCTGATCTTGACTATTGGGCATAAAAACACTCCTCGCGGTGTTTCTGCGAAGAGTATAGCCGTCCGGTGGGGGGGATTGCCACCCCCACCGTGGGGGGTTCAGGTGGGGGGTTTTAGATCAAGCCAAATTGGCGGGCTTTTTCGACGGCCTCGTCCCGGCTATGGGCGTCCAATTTGCGATAGATGTTTTTGATGTAGGAGCGGGCGGTGCTGACGGAGATGACCAGCTGCTCGGCCATCTGCGTGCTGGACAGGTCAGCAGCCAACAGGCGCAGGACTTGCTGCTCTCGTCCGGTCAAAGGATCAAGGAGCTCTTCAATCTCAGAGGCAACCTTCACCGGCCCGACGGATAGCGGATATTCAGCCAGGTGCGTGAGCAATTTATGCGCATAAGCGGGTTGGATGTCCTGAACAATGGCCTGGCGCAAAAGCTTCACCAGCAGTTCTCCGGCGTTCAGGAAAGGCCTTACATAGCCTTCAGGAGCTGCCAGCGTGAGGGCCTTTTCAAGATATGGAAGGGCGCGGGCAGGATCTCCAGGCAGCGAGGTGATAAGAATCGCCTGGAAAACCAATGTTTCCAACAAGACTTCGACATTTTGGATCGCCTCAGCGATGGCCGACACGCGCTCAAGCAAGCTGGCAGATTGGTCGAGGCTGCCCTGCGCTAACAGCAGGCGAGCCAAGAGCAGGTATTGCGGCAGGCGCGGAGCAAGCGTCCGCAGATGGTCGGTGTCGAGCGCTGCTGATCCTTCCAGGTCGCTTGCCAGCACACCGTGTTCCTGCAACAGACTGGCGGCTTTGTCGAGATCCCCTTGTGCCAGATAGAGCTGCCCTCGAAAGACGATCCACTCGGTCTGAAGCAGATCGCGGAGCTGGTGAGTGGGCATGATTTCCCCACCTTTCTGGTACCAGTCTTCGGCTGTACTGAACTCGCCCCGGCTTTGGGCCAGGAGGGCCTGGTACAAGTAGGCCCGCATGACCGTCTCCGGCACGCCGAGCTGTCCGACCGTTTGCAGCACAATATCCAGGTGTTGCTGCGCGGCGGCTAACTCGTCCCGCTGGTAGTGCAGCGCAACCAACCAGCCGTGAATAGCTCCCACGCCTGGAAGGATCCCGGATGGTTGGCCATCGCCGGTGCCGAATTGGACGGCGCGATCGAAGAAGCGGGCGGCTTCGTTCAGCTTGCCCTGGGAAAAGGCCAGGCCGCCGAGAAAGGCAAGCGCGCTGACGGCCACGTAGATGTTTTGCCCGGACCTCTTCGCCATGTCGAAGGCGTCGTTGAAAGCCTGGCGCGCCAGGCTCAGCTCGCCACTATCCATATATAGCATCCCCAGGTTGAGAGCCACTGCGCAACGCACGGACATGGCCTCGGGTGGCAAATCTGCCAAGGCCTGATTAGCATGCTCGATGGCGCTGGAAAAGTCATTGCGTCCCCGATCAGCGTAGGAGCGGATGGCAGCCAGGTTGCCGCGCACCTCCTCGGGAGTGATCCAGCGGTCATGGGAGGTGTCGTAGACAGGTTCGAAACGGGATAGGGCTGCCTGGCCGGCCTCCACATACTTCTCAGCGGGATCAACTTGATTGGTGAGCACATAGGCCCAGCCGCAGCCAGCACACAGGTAGGGGCGGGCGAAAATCACTTCGTCCGGGATCTGCTGCACCCAGTTCAAATAGGTAGCGATGCGGCTGCTCCCGGTCATATGGAGCATATTCGCCTCGGCCAGATCCGCAGCCAAGCCATGATCCGGGACAGCCAGGGAGTGCTTCATGGCCTGATCCGGATCGCCGGTCTGTGCGTACCAGCGGCTTGCCCGGCGATGCAGCTCGGGCAGCCACTCGGGAAATTGGCGCTCCAAACGGTAGCGCAGCAGATCAGCGAACAGGTGATGGTAGCGGTACCATTGGCGCCTGTTATCGAGCGGGATAATAAAAAGATTGGCGCGCTCCAGGGATTCGAGGATTTCTTGAGAGGGCAGAGGGGATAGGGGAATAGGGGGATTTGAGCCTTTGTCCCCTGACTTCTGCCTCGTACCCCCTAAAACCTCATCACACAGCGGCGCGCACATACGTTCCAGGATGGAAGTACGCAGCAAAAAGTCCTGGATTTCCTGGGACTGGCGGCGGAAGACTTCTTCCATCAGATAATCCATTATGTAGCGGTCGTCGCCCTGGAAAGTATGGATGAATTCTTCGACGGCGCTCTGGTCTTGCAGGGAAAGCGTCCCTTGCAAAGCGAGCGCAGCCATCTGCAACCCGGCGACCCAACCCTCCGTGCGATTGGCGAGAGCGGCGATGGATTCTTGAGAGAGGTCCAGGCTCATCGTTTGGGTGAGAAAAGCCGCTGCTTCATCGAGCGAGAATCGCAAATCCCTTGCGCGGATCTCCATCATTTCGCCGCGGGCGCGCAACCTGGGGAGCGGCAGCGGTGGGTCTTCGCGGGTCAGTAAGACGAGGTGGAAGCTGTGCGGCTGCCGCTCGAGGAGCAGGCGCAGCGCGGCATGCACGCTCTCGCTGTGAATGAGGTGGTAATCGTCCAGGATAAGGATTGTGTTCGTCGGCCTTGCGGCAAGATCATTTATTAAGCTAGCCACCAATGTTTCAGCCGGTGGTAATTGGGGAGCCGACCATAATGATTGGGCGCCCTGGCCTAATCCAGAGTCGATCTTCTGCAAGGCAGCGACGAGGTAGGCGAAAAAGCGCGCTGGATCATTATCTTCTTCATCCAGGGTAAGCCAGGCGAATTGAGCTGGGGAGCGGCGACGCAGAACGTCGCTCAGGTGCTGGGGAGCTGGGGAGAACTTCTCCCCGGCTCCGGTAAGCAAAGCGACGCTCCCCTGCGCCCCGGCCCATGCTGCTACCAGGGTGGTCTTGCCGAAGCCGGGCGGGGCGCACACCAGGGTCAAGCGGCACGCCAGGCCTGCGGAGAGCTTCTCGTTCAGGCGCAGGCGCGGCACCAGGTTTGGACGAGCTGGCGGGAAGTAAAGCTTGGTGGCGAGCAAAGGAAGAGACACCGTATACTCTTGGAGGATTGCTGTGCAGAACAGTCAGTATTTAGAGTATATAAAAGTTTGGGCGGGAATGCAATGGGTAGGCGGTTGAAGGTTGATGATGGAAGAGCGGAAGGATGGAAGATTGGAAGACCGGAATAAACGGTAGACCTCCGGTGATGCCGGATAGAGGGTGGCTGACCGGAGACAGGGGACGGGAGACGGGCGAAGACCGGAACGGGCATTTCCCAGTGTGATCACCATTGGGGAGTTGAAAAGAGGGATGGAAAAATTACGCGATTCCCGGCGCAAGAGAGAGTTGGAGCGCTGGCTAAACGAAGATCTTCTGGTGCGCTTCCAGGACCACCTGGTGGCGATTGAGGTAGACGTCATGCTTACCTGGGGAGATTTGGTCGGCCATCTGGAAGCCATGGACAAACCGATGCCGGCCATCGATTCCCTGATAGCGGCGAGCGCGGCACAGCGCGGCTTTACGCTGGTCACTCGTAACGCCAGCGATTTTCTGCACACCGGAATTTCACTTTTCAATCCCTGGGATTTCGACGGTTAGCGCTCCGCAGGGGGGAGTATAAAGGGCGGGTCGGTAGGACCGGGATTCGGAGCTCGAGTCGAATCAGGTTTGCGAGGTCCCTGGGCGTAGCCGTCTCAAGACCCGCCCTGTTACTGTATACTGGAAAAGGGAAGGCCGATGAGGTATAAACAGAATGGGACCAACCATCCTTCTGTCTACCCCACCGGCCACCCGGCCTGGAAAAGAGGACCTGACCTGCCCAGCGCTGCGAGCGCCCCGTAGGGACCGTCCCCCAGGCCTTGCCAGACGGTACTGTCCAAAGCGGTCTGCGTTGTGAACGCCCTAACAGGGAGACAGCAACTGGCGTCCGGCCAACCTCCAGCCAATGCTCAGGAGGTTCTTATGCAAGTATACATTGGAATCGACTGGAGTGAAGACAAACATGATGTGGCTTTTATGAACCCAGCGGGAGCGGAGATCGCCAGTTTGACCATCCCGCACACTGTGGAAGGTTTTGCTCAATTAGATGCCACCCGCCGGAAGCTAGGCCTGGCGCAAGGCGACTGTGTGGTGGGGTTGGAAACCGCCCACAATCTTTTCATCGACTATCTCTGGAGCCAGGATTACGCCCAAGTCTACGTGCTGGCACCCAGCACGGTCAAAGGCAACCGCGGCCGCTTCGGACACAGCGGCGCCAAGAGTGACCCCGGCGATGCCCGCCTGATCGCCGATATCTTGCGCACCGATCGCCGTCGTCTCCAGCCCTGGCATCCCGATAGTCTGCTCACCCGCCAAATGCGGGCCAAGATCAGCCTGATCCTGCACCTCACCAAGCAGACCACGCGCCTGTCCAACCGCTTGCGGGCAGTGCTGCTGCGTTACTATCCCGCCGCCTTGCGGGTCTTCAAGGGTGGCATGACCACTCAGATTGCGCCTGAGTTCGTCCTGGCCTATCCCACCCCTGCCGAGGCCCAAGCGCTGACTTATGCGCAGTTTGAAAGTTTTGCCCGCGCTCATCACTACCCGAAAGGGGAAAAACTGCCTGGCTGCTTTGCGCGCTTGCAGGCCTGCTACCCTCCCGCCAGCCCTGAGACGATCCTGGTTTACCAGAACGAAGCCTCCCGCCTGGCCCATCTGCTCTTGGAGACCACCCGCACCAAACTGAGCGAGTTGTCCGAGCTGCAAGCCCTCTATCGCCAGCACCCCAACTATGCCATCTTCGCTTCCCTGCCCGGCATGGGCAAACTGATCGGACCCGGCCAACTGGCCAAGTTCGGCGATGACCGCCAGCGCTTTCCCCATCCCAGCGGCGTGCAGGCTCTGGCGGGCACCTGCCCGGTCACCGATCGCAGCGGCAAACGCCGCACTGTGAAGTTCCGCCACTCCTGTGACAAAGAGTGGCGCTACGTGTGCCATGAATGGGCCCTGGCTTTGGTCCACAGAACCCAGGCTCCCATCGCCGTCGCTTATTTCGAGCACATCCGCCCCCATTGCCATTCCGACCGCCACGCTTATCGTTGCGTGGCCAACCGCTGGATGGCGATCGCCTGGAAACTGTGGCATACCGGTCGGTCTTATGACCCCGCCTATCATTTTCAACAACGCGCCTTGAGAAGCAAGCCGCGCCACTAAAGCAGTAGTCTAATCAAGTTCGAGCATTGGATTGGAAGACAAGGATGGTTGACCCAACCGACTGCTCCACTTTTTCCTATGGGTCGAAAAAAACAGGTTTCGGCACCAGCCTGGCTCCGCGCTTGTTTACCAATTTGGCCCTTGACAAAGCGGTCCCTACGTGTTGACCAACAGACAGGGCAGCGTCGCTATACGACCGGCCCGAAGATCAGGCCTAAGGCGTAGGTGATCAGGGCCTCCCCCAGGCCGACGATGGTCATCTCGCCGCCGCTGCGCCACGGGCTCAGGCCGGTCACGACGGTCTTGGCCGCACCGATCAAGAAGTGGGCCAGGGTGCTGATCACGAACGAGGCGATGATGGCAGAATAGCCGCGAGTGAAGAAGAACGGCACAATGGGAATGAAGGCTCCGGAAGCCGTCGATAGGGTGGCGGACAGGGCGGCGATCCAGGGGTTGGAGAAGCTCTGCTCCGTAATCCCCAATTCTTCACTTCCCAGAGTCCTGAGAGCGGATTCCGGTTGGGCGATCAGGCGGGCGGCCAGGGCCTTTGCCTCGTCCTCCGGCACACCCTTGAGCTGGTAGAACAGGGCCAGCTCTTCCTCTTCCTCTTCGGGATGCTGCTCCAGCTCCTGGCGCTCGCGTCGAATCTCAGCCTCCTGCATTTCGCGTTCCGTTTTGGTGGCCAGATAGGCGCCCGAACCCATCGAAAGGGCGGAGGCGAGCATGCCAGCCAGCCCGGCAATCAAGACGGCCGGTCCGCCGGCTGTGGCGCCGGCCACTCCCGAGACGATGCCAAACACGGAGCCCAAGCCGTCGTTGGCACCGTAGATGGCCTGGCCGATCCAGCCACCGCCGCCCTTGTGCCAGCTCTCGCGATGCAGGATGGTGTCCAGCATGGCTTGGGGTCCCTCCAGAGGGCTCGTGGGGGCCGTGCGGTTCTTTTGCATTCCGCCGCTGTGCACCTCTTCGTCGTGGCGCACGGCCAGAATGGCGCTGCGGTCGGCCTCGCTCGGCGCCAATCCCGCCAGGGAGGCATACATCTCAGTGTCATCGACTTCGTTTTCCTCGATGCGCTTCAGGGCGTTGTCGGTGCCGCTCTGCACCAGGACCCAGCGCCAGATGCGCTCACGCAGTGACTCCCGATCTGGCGGCAGATCGGCATTCAGCTCGCGCAGCCGTGCGGCCCAGCGTTCAGCGTGGCGGCTTTCGGTCTCGGCCAGGCCGAGCAGGGCGTTGCGCCGGGCCTCATTGGTTTCGCGCCGGGCCAGGGCGCGGTAGATGCGCTGGCTGGCACGCTCTTTTTGTAAGGCCTCCCGCAGGCCTTGGATGAATTTTGACTGTTCGGGGTTCTCCATCGTGATTTCCTCCGGGTGTGAAATGCAAATTGATTCTAACAGGGTATGCAGGGGAAATCTCGAATTGAACACTTCTGACCAGGAGGGCGCAAGATGTCCTTGGACTCGAATCTCATAAAAACCCCTTCTTGCACCAATTTTTATCCATATAGTTCATCCCTAATTCGATCGGCCACCAGATGGCCGGAGGCCATGGCAGTGGGCACTCCAGTGCCGGGACGTGTGCTGGCCCCCACGAAGTACAGATTTTTGTAGCGGGGATGCCGGTTGGGGGGCCTGAAATAAGCCATTTGCGTCAGTGTATGGGACAGTCCGTGAGTGGAGCCTTTCACCAGGTTGTATCGTTTGCGCCAAGAGGGCGGGGTATACGTCTCTTCGAACTTGATGTGCGCTTCGATGTCGGTAATGCCGAGAGTCCGCAGCCGACGAAACACATGCAGGCGCGCTTCATCTCGAATCTCGCCCCAATTTTGTTCTCCGTTGTCGCTCATGTGCCCGACTGGGACGATCGCAGTCAAGGTGTCCTGTCCGCCCGGGGCCATGGATGGGTCGAGCCGCGCCGGGGCGTGGATATACAGGCTGGGATTAGCGGGCAAGCTCAGGTCGCGGATGATGCTCTCGAAGTTCTCGCGGTAATCGTCCGCCAGGAAAAGCGTATGCGGGCCGAGGACTTCATAAGTCTTATCCACTCCCCAGAAGAAACTGATCACGGAACAGGAGAATCGCTTGCGCGACAATGCCCTGACCATCCCGTCTTCCGGGAGCAGATGCTGGTAAACATAGGGCAAATCCGCATTGGCAAGGACCACATCCGCGTAAAGGAGCGGTCCATCTGTGAGCAGAACGCCGCGGGCGCGGGTCGAATTTGTCTCAATCCGTTCCACGGCCGAGTTAAAGATGAATTCCACGCCAGCCTGGCGAGCAAGATCCGTGAGGCTCTCTACCACGCTATACATACCGCCTTTGGGATACCACACGCCATGCGCCAGTTCCGTGTAAGGCATGAGCGAAAAAGTGGCTGGCGCTTCAAATGGACTTAACCCCATATAAAGATCCTGAAACGTAAAGGCGCTTTTCAAGCGCGGCTCATCAAAGTAAGCGGACATGTTGCGATAATGGTTAATGAGCGGCTTTAGACGGTAGATCAGATCCAGATTCTGAATATTGAAGAAATCGGAGGCTTTACGAAAATCGCGGTTGACCAGTTTATCCAAAACCAGCTGGTAGTGCCGGTCGCCTTCTTGCAAGTAACGCCGCAGACCCTGAAAACTCCCCGGCTGGATGACCTCCAGCTGCTCCTGCATGGATTTCATATCGGAAGTGAGCGCAAGCTGGCCGCCGTTATCAAAGACCAGGTGATAGGTTGGGTCAACGCGTTGCAGGCCGAGCCACTCGTGCATAGATGTTCCCAGAGCGCGAAATTCTGCCTCATATAACCGGGGCATTACAAAAAGCGTGGGTCCGGTGTCAAAATGATGATCTTCTCGGCTCAAGCGGTCACAGCGACCGCCGGGGTGCGAATTCTTTTCCAGGACCGCGACGTGCAGGCCACCCCTGGCAAGATGGATTGCGGCGGTGATCCCACCGATCCCCGCCCCAATGACGAGCACAGTTTGTGCTTTTGCGGATTTTGTTTTCATAGTTCACCTGGCGATCGCGAGACAACAGGTCGAGATAGAGTTCGCGCCCCTCGCAAATTGATCATAGATGAAAGTACCAGCCAGCCCATTCTCAGTCCGGTTCCCATGCTTTTTCTTTCGTTGTACCGAGGGCGCAGGATGTAACCTTCCCTTTCAATCGTCTCCAGCAGCAACTCGAAGCGTGCCATGTAGGCAAAGCCGGCCAGGCGATGACGCGGGTTCTGGACACGCCGGAAATAAACCCTGCCTGCCTCGAAATACTGGCGTGCCAGCCCCACCCGGCTCCTCACCCAGGCGCGATACGCAGCGCTGTGCACATCCTGCGGCCCGATGTGACCCGCTTCGAGCACTTCGCGTGGGATGTTGAAGTACCCGGCCTGGACATCGTCGTACGTATCTCTCAGCATGTGGGTGATATGCGCGGCAGCAACAGCCAGATAACGGGTCTCGTCATGAGGTGCGAAAGCACCATGCCCGATGAAATATTGCATAGCTTCGGTCACCGCGCTCGCCAGCCAGCGCGTGTACTCGTTCAGCTCGACCTGCGAGATCAACCTGCCGCGGCGTCTTACATCGAAATCCATCACCAGCATCATATTGCGCAGATAGGCTTCCAGACCACTGTTCTTTGCATGATCGCGCTGGACCAACTCGACCAACATTTTTTCCTGGATATTTACATCCCGCGGCAACTCGCCTCGATAACAGCTTTCGAGCAGGGACTTCTGTCGCTCGAGGAAGGCCTTCCGTTTGGATGCTTCGGCTTCGCTCAGCACAGACTTTGAGCCCGGATCAGCGTCGAGGACATCGTCCACCCAACGAAAGTATGCATATGCCCGGTAGGCAGCCTCGATGCGGTCACGGTCAACCAGGAAGCGGATAGTGTAATAGGTCTGCTTGCTGGCAGCCCTCGTGATCGATGAGGCGGGGCTTGTAATCATTTGGTTCACCGTATCCTCCTTTTGATGAAACGGTATCGAGTGCACGATTCGATTGAGGCATCACCAAGAGTCCGCAGCCGGCGACATGCACCGGTTGAGCGGTGAAGTGAGGACAAACCGGGCGGGGTGGGAAGGTGAGCTGTCCGCAGGTCGGACAGACTGATCCTTCCAGGCGGTAGCGCTGGGCTTTCAATCTCCAGTGGCGTGGGATTTCCATTTTGAACCCCTTCAGCATCGGCTAATATTTCTATAATGCTTGTTCTTTCAGCCAGACCAGGATCCGCTCTGCCACGCTCTGCCATCGTTGCTCGAGCATACTGTTATGCGCTACATTTGCTATGATCTCAGCGTGTGTGTTGTAAGCCCGTCCCGTAGCTTCAATTTCACCGGGTGCGATCATGTTGTCCCGCGCGGCACCCAGGACAAGCAAAGGAGTCTTTACCTTGGCAGGCTTGGGGAGATCAAGTGCAACCATATCCAGGAAAGCCCTAAAAGAATCGTCTTGCGTTTGTTTCCAATATTCCAGTAACTGTTTATCCGGCAAATCTGTGGAGAAGAATGCATCACGTGTCAATTGGGGAGTAGCAATGAACGGTAGCAGGCTGAACGTCAGATTGACTTTCGCGAAGACCAATGGATGCTGCCGGGCCTTTCTGATGGCTGTTGGTAACATCCCGGTTGGAGATGGTGATGACAGCAACACAGCCGCGGGGGCATCGTGATCCTCCAGATACTTCTGGGTGATGAATCCGCCCATGGAATGGCCTATCAGAACGGGCGGGCTGGGCAATTGCCGAACTACATTTGTAACGTCCTCAACGAAATCGGCAATTCGGGTCCAGCGCAATTTTTCCCGTCCTTCACTTTTACCGTGTCCACGCAGATTGAGGGCGTGAGAGGCGAAGCCATGTTGAGCGAAGTAATCGAGAAAATGCACATCCCAACACAAAGCTGTATGAAACGTTCCGTGTATAAAAAGGAGCGGCGTTGGACGCTGTCCATCGGCAGGATACTTGGAGATGATCTCTAGTTTCACTGCGTTCCTCCATCCACATTCAAATTCAAAATTATTTTCATGGTTAGGCTCGTTGCTCAGAATCTTGAGATTCTTTGCTGTGTTCCAGGTCGGTCGGCCGACCCTTCTCCTGCGCGTTCACGGCGGGGCAAAGGCAGGGCCGAGCTCAGGCCGAGAACGATCGCTACACCGATGGTGAGCAGCGACCCGCCTAAATCGGGCTTGGCGATCTTGAGGAAAACGATGCCCAGCGCGATGGCCACCCGGGTCTGGATGGAGACCCAAAGGAGTGGGTGGTTCGCCAGGCTGTGGAAGGCTTTTGACAACGGTCCTTTCTCCGTGGCCAGAGCCCGCCCGACAGCCGCCATTCGCGGGGCGGTGACCACCTGCGCGAGCGCGATCACCAGGACGA
>DASQQR010000331.1:0-7351 GCA_035643335.1 Anaerolineales bacterium | reverse complement strand
CGAATTACGCATTACGAATTGCGCATCCAATCACGGATTACGTTTCACGCCTCACGTTTTACTCTTTAAACTCCACCTCCACCACCTTCTTGGCGATCTCGGCCGTCATCTGCTGGATCACGTTGCTCGCCTGTTGGATCGCCTCGCCCACCGGCACGATGGTCGTGGCTTCACCATCCCGGCGCTTAAATTCCACACCGCCGTTCTGGAGCGACCGCTCGCTGACCGTGATGCGCAGGGGAAGACCGATCAAATCGGCGTCGTTGAACTTCACACCCGGACTCTCGTCCCGGTCGTCATACAGCACCTCAACACCCAGCGCTTTCATCTCGGCGTAAAGGCGTTCCGCCATCTCCTCAGGCTGGTCGTTCTCCTTACCCTCCAGCAGAATCAGGTGAATGTGGTACGGGGCCACGCTGACCGGCCAGATCAAGCCGCGTTCATCGTGATGGGCTTCGGCCACACTGGCCAGCAAGCGCCCGCTGCCGATCCCGTAGGAGCCCATAATGACCGGCTTTTCTACCCCGTCCTTATTCAGGTAATATGCGCCCAGCGCTTCACTGTAGCGAGTCCCCAGTTTGAAGATATTGCCTACTTCGATCCCCCGCAAGGCCCGCAACGGGGATCCGCACACCGGGCAGCCGTAACCTTCCTCGGCACTGGCGATGTCGGTAACCATATCGGCCTGGTAATCTCGCCCCAAATTCGTGTTCAGTAAATGGTAGCCCTCTTCGTTTGCC
Organism: Anaerolineales bacterium; assembly: GCA_035643335.1. Lineage (GTDB taxonomy): Bacteria > Chloroflexota > Anaerolineae > Anaerolineales > UBA4823 > DASQQR01. The sequence continues at coordinate 6,611 of DASQQR010000331.1, read as the reverse complement.
CCAGCCACCAGATTGGGTGACTGGGGGATGATATCGTCGACCACCACCAGCGCGCCTTTTAGCCCTCTGGGCGCGGCGTATCCCGGTACCGCCCCTACGGCCCAAATCTCGTCTTCGGTGGCCGGCCGCAGCTCCTTGGCTTTGACCGCGTTGGCCAGCTTCGTATCGTTGACGTCCATATCGCCGCGCACCACTGCGAACACGAAGCGCTCTTCGGTCCTTTCTCCTTCCGGTATGCTGGCGATCATGAACACAGCCTTGGCAGTTTTGGATTTCGGAACTCCCAGGAAGTTGGCCAGGCCCTCGATGGTCTTCGTCTCCGGCGTTTCTACCTTCTCCAGCGGCTTTAAGTCCTCCTTGGGCAAGGGCTGCTTCTTGAATCGGGCGATTTGGCGGTTGGCCGCGTAGTCTCCGTTATCGCAGATCAACAGCGTATCCTCGCCGATAGGTGTCAGGTACATAAACTCGTGTGCCATCGTGCCGCCCATCATACCCACGTCGGATTTGACGGCGATCACCGGCAGGTCACAACGATGAAAAATGTTGAAATAGGCCTGGTAATGGGCGCGGTATTGTTCGTCCAGCCCCTCCCAGTCAGCATCCAGGCTGTAGCTATCCTTCATGGTGAACTCGCGTACCCGGATCAGCCCGGCCCGCGGTCGCGGGTCATCCCGCCACTTGGTCTGGATGTGGTAGATCAAACACGGCAGCTGCCGGTAGGAACGGATCTCTCTACGCACCAGGTCTGCCACCACCTCTTCGTGGGTCATGGCCAGCACCATGTCGCGCCCGTTCTTGTCCTTAAAGCGCCCCATCTCCGAGCCGATCTGGTACCAGCGTTTAGTCTCTTTCCACAACTCCGCCGGATGGACGACAGGCATGGCTACTTCTTGCCCGCCAATGGCATTCATCTCCTGGCGTAAAATATTCTCAATCTTGGTCAGGGACCGCTTTGCCAACGGCAGGTAGCTGAAAATTCCCGCCGCCAGCTGCCGGATGAAGCCGGCCCGCAGGAGCAGCTGGTGGCTGGGGATCTCAGCCTCCGAGGGCGCCTCCCGCAAGGTCTGGCTGAAAAGTTTGGACATTCGCATGGGTTCCTCCATAAAAACGCCCTCTGGAGGCTTTGCAGTCCAGAGGGCAGTCTCTTCCGATTGGGTATGCAATCCACCCAACACCAACAGACCGAAAGCCTAATCAGGCGTCCGGGAAAATGGGGCTGGAACGGGTGGAAATACTACATGCATCATATCGATAAAAGTGTACCATTGATTGTTGGACTGTCAAGGTTCGCCGTGCCGCGGTTTATTTCTGCCCGCTCGAAATCTCATCCAGATTGATCTGGATGACATCCAGACCATCTTCCTGTTCCACTCTGCCGGTGAAGTCCTTAAACTCCTCCGGGGTAAACGCGCTCTTCCCAGGTCCCGGGGCCGGGTGGCCGATCACCAGGAGGTCCGCGCCGGATTCTTGGATCGCCTCGCGCAGGCGTTTGCGAACATCGCCTTCTTGGATAACATAATCCACCTTGGCAACGCCCCGCCGTTCAGCCCGGTCACACAGAATCAACATGGCAAACTCGCCCAAATGTGTTTATATTTTCTCCGCTTCATGAGTGCCTTTCCTTTACAGGAATCGGATCAAGATCCAGATGGTTGCCAGTGCCACCGTGATCAGCAAAGCCGGAAACCCTTTCCTTAAGAAGTACGCGTATGTAATGGTATGGCCCGCGCGCTCAGAGATCCCCGCGGTGACCATATTGGCTGAGGCGCCGATGAGCGACCCGTTACCACCCATGGCAGATCCAATCGAAAGACTGTAATACAGTACCTTGCTGCTGGCTGCTGGCATCGAAGCAGTTAAGAAGCTGATCACGGGCAACATGGCTGCGGTGAAGGGGATATTGGCCACTACTGTAGACAAGATCGCGCTCAACCAGATGATCGCCAGGATGGTCAGTACCAGGTTCTGACCAAAGACCCGGCCGATGAGCGTGGCGATCAGGCTGATCAGGCCTACCTCCTGGATGCTACCAACTACGATGAACAGAGTGATGAAGAAAACCAGGGTCGTCCAGTCCACCGATTCGATCATCTCGTTGATGTCGGGCTGCATCCAGATCAGTAGGGCTGTTGCGCCGAGCAGGGCTGTTACCGAGGGCAGCAGGTTAAAGTGCTCGCCGGTGACAAATAAGATCAGCATCCCGGCTCCCACCCAGCCCGCCTTCTTGAGATGATCGGGCTGCGTGATCTGGGCGCGTTCTTCCAGGCGCTCGAGCAGCTCGGGAGATACCTCACCGACGGTCTGCAAATCCTTGCGGTAGATCCACTCGCTGTAAAGGATCAAGCCAAGCAACGCCAGCAGGACGCCCGGAGTCAGGTTTTTGAGAAAATCGTTGAAGGAAATCACCGCGAAGGAGCCGATCAGGATGTTGGTCGGCGTTCCGACCAGAGTGCTGATTCCGACTACATTGGACGCGAACACCTCCGGCATGAGCAAAGCCAGCGGATTGATTCCCATGGCCATAGCGATCTGGATGGTCATGGGGGTCATAAGCAGCATCGTGGTCACGTTGTCCAAAAATGCGGACGCGATGCCGGTAGCCAGCATCAGAATGGCTACCAACAGCCAGGTCCGTCCGCCAGATGCGCGATAGGCGAAGAAAGCCAACCACTGAAAGATGCCCGTTCGTTCGACCGCCGCTATCACGATCATCATGCCCATGATCAAGAAGATCACGTTCCAATCGACGTAACCAAGTGCACCGCGGAAAGTAAAAATGAAAAAGCCCGGTCGGATGGCCGCACCTAAGTAGCTGAATGCGAAGATCAACGCTGTTCCAAGCAAAGCTGCCAGGGTATTGTGAACCACTCCTGTGGCGATCAGAGCTAACACCAGGATGAATATGGCCGCCGAGATCCAAAAAGCCGAGTTGATATGGCGCTCCAGCTCCACCTCCGGCATGGCGACGGTCTCCCCCGCTTGCAGCTGCTTCATTTGGCTGCTATCCAGCTGAACGGTGGTGTTCTGAAAATGAGCTCTTTCAAACTGCAGACTCAGAACTGGTGGGATCTGTCGCCTCACCGGCAGAACATAGCTCCCATCCGGTTGTGTAGTAGTTTCCGAGATGACCTTGTCGCCTCCGGGGTTATTCAGGTTTACCTGAACATCCGCTATCGGTTGGTTCTGAGTGTCAAATACCGTTCCCACCACTAAAACCGAGTCGCCTTCAATTTGAGCCTGGGTATCCCTCGCAGGTACTATAAGACAGAAGATTCCCGCTATCAGGATGCTAATCAGGCTTAACCAGCGAAAAAACCGCCTCATGCCTGGTCTCCTTCGGCCAGGACTACTTTGGCGCCAGATTGCTCTTCGATGTGATCGATCAGTTGGCGTAACCGGATTTGGTTGAAGACGTTTTCTTCGCGCTCCCCCCTGGGCCGGCCAAGGATGACGTAGTCCGCCCGGCGTTCAATGCACAGAGCGATAATTTCATCGAACACCTTGCCGCTACGGATGACACCTTCCGCCTCAACCCCTGCTGCCTTCGCTTTGCCTTGCGCATCTAAGAGGATGAAATCCCCCATATCATGCATTTCTTTGTTGATTGTCTGCACTCGGCTGCTGCTGGTTCGAGTCAGGAAATCCAGGTTAACCACGTACAAGAAGAGAATGGTCAGGCCGGTGTCCGCTGATAATTCGATGGCTTTGGCAATCGTGTGTTGGCTTTCCTCCCCTCCTCGAATAGCGCATACTATTCCTGACATAATCTGCTCCTTCCAGGTTGAACGAATAATGCCACATTGAGTCAGCGGTTCCTGCCCCTATTTGGGTGTCCCGATCAGATGATAACCTCTGGCCCTTTGGGATTTGGCTATGTGAGCTTTTGTGTCCTGGCGGCGAACTCTGCTGCCTGGATGACCTCCCCCAGGGGTACTTGCTTTTCCTGCGCCAGGCGACGGCAATCCTCATATTCGGGTTTAATCTTTTCCTGTTCGGGGTCTAACCTGGCGATCTTGACCCTGACGGGTCCGTAGGGCGTCTGCACTGTTTCCATGGAGCGTGTCAGAGACAGGCGCTCCACCCGCTGTCTGCGAACACCGAGGGTGCTGGTCTCAGCGAGCAGGATCTTCGCCATTGCATCCGCATCCTCCGGGCGGCAAAGCACCCAAAGCTGCGTTCCCGGCCGGTTCTTTTTCATCTGCAAGGGTGATAAGGTTACATCCAGCGCACCAGCCTCAAAGAGCCGCGCCATCACGTGCTCGTAGACCTGCGGATTCAGATCGTCGATGTTGGTTTCCAGGCTCACCAGGGTTTCGTAGGTGCCTAAGCCGGGGACGGCCTGCGCTCCCACAAGCAGGCGCAGCACGTTCGGGATGGGTAGGTCCCGGCTTCCCGCGCCGTACCCAACGCTTCCGAGGGTCATCGCCGGGGTCGGTCCGTAGGATTCGACCAGGCTGCTCAGCAGAGCAGCGGCAGTCGGGGTGACCAATTCCATCTCCACATCACTCCCTACGACCGGGACGCCCTTGAGCAGGGCGAGCGTCGCCGGGGCCGGCAGGGGTATCCTTCCGTGCGCTCCTGAAGTGAAACCGCGTCCCAATGGTAAAGGAGACGCGTATGCGCGCCCTATCCCAAGTGCCCTCAGGCCCGCCAGCGCCCCAATTACGTCCACGATGGTATCCAGGCCACCCAACTCGTGGAGATGAACCTGATCCGTTGGGATCCCGTGGATGCTGGCTTCAGCCTCCCCAAGTCTGTCAAATATATGGATTGCCTGAGTTTTAATCTCGTCAATCAGGTCGCTTTCCTGGATAACGGCCTTAATCTCTGGCAGGCGCCGTTCCGGGAGCTCGTCTGCCACCAGCACATCCACGCGTACGGCGCTAATTCCCTGCTTGACCACTCGTTGGCTGCGCAGATCGAATACCGGGAGATGCAGATTCGAGAGATGCTCCTTGAGATCCGCTTCGGACAGCCCGGCATCCAGGAGCGCACCCAGGATCATATCCCCGCTGGCTCCGGCAATGCAGTCGAAATAGGCGATTTTCATTTCCGGATCCGCTGCAATATCAGGTGGGCGAATTGGCCGGCACCGAAGCCATTATCAATGTTGACCACAGTAACACCGGAGGCGCACGAGTTCAGCATCGCCAGAAGCGCGGCCAGGCCACCGAAGCTGGCACCATAACCCACGCTGGTCGGCACGCCGATCACCGGGCAGGCCACCAATCCGCCCACCACGCTGGTCAAGGCTCCTTCCATACCAGCCACACTGATCACCACATCCGCGCCCAGGAGTAGTTCCAGCTTATCCAGTAAGCGGTGCAATCCCGAGACGCCCACATCATAGGCTCGTTCCGCGCGGTCCCCCAGAAATTCCAGCGTCTGGGCAGCCTCCTCCGCTACCGGCATATCAGAGGTTCCCGCGCTGACGACGACGGCATAGGGATCGCCTTCATTGGGTGAGGGCAGATCCTTTCGGCTCAACATCACCATTCTGGAGATTGGGTCGTAGCGGGCTGCAGGCAGGCGGGCTTGAACAAGCGCTGCCATCTCCTCGCTCACCCGCGTTCCCATCACTTGGTCGTGGTGCCGCCACAGCGCTTCCAGGATCCCGGCCACTTGTTGGGGTGTTTTGTTTTGACAGAGGACTACTTCTGGCAGCCCTTTGCGAACCGCACGGTGCGTGTCCACCTCGGCAAAGCCCAGGTCCTCAAAAGGCAAGCGGCGTAGCTGCTCAAAGGCAGCTTCCGGAGAGACCTGGCCCGCCTTCACCTCATTTAAGAGCTGGCGCAGCTTTTCGACGTCCATTGGCTTTGATCGCCTCGTTCATGCTTCCCGAGCGGAATCCTGCCAGGTCGAGGGTTACGTATGTATATCCCAGTCCCTTGAGGCAGGCGACGATTTCCTCCCGCTGTGCCAACACCTGCCGGAAATCCTCTGGTTCTATCTCGATGCGCGCGATCTGTTCGTGATGGCGTACCCGCAGCTGGCGGAAACCGAGCTTGTGCAGGGCGAATTCGGCTCGCTCCACTTGTGAAAGCGCCTCCAGGGTGATCAGTTTGCCGTAGGGGATCCGTGAGGACAGGCAAGCTGCCGCCGGTTTATCCCAGTTGGGCAGGCCGTAGCGGCGCGCCAGGCGCCTGACCTCGGCTTTTGTGAGGCCGGCTTCCTGCAAGGGGCTGCGCACCCCGTGTTCACGGGCTGCCTGCCGGCCGGGACGGTGGTCACGCGCGTCATCTGCATTGGTGCCGTCCACCACGTGGCGAACCCCCTCTTTTTGAGCGATATCGAGCAGCACATCGTAGACCTCGCTCTTACAGAAGTAACATCGGTTGGGCGCGTTGGCCAGATAGCGATCGTCTTCTGTCTCATAGCTCTCAATGAGGATGTGCCTGGCGCCAATCTGCTGCGCGATTTGCTCGGCTTCGACGCGTTCGTATTCCGGCAGGCTGGCCGATACGGCCGTTGCCGCTACCGCCCGCTCTCCCAGGGTCTCATAGGCTACTTTGAGAGCCAGGGTGCTGTCGACTCCTCCCGAGTAAGCCACCACCACACTTTCCAACCCTCGAAAAATCTTCTCTAACTCCGCTAACTTCTCATCTAGTCGC
>DASQQR010000330.1:0-2659 GCA_035643335.1 Anaerolineales bacterium | reverse complement strand
CAATTCCCACGCCATGATGGCGCCGATCATGAGCAATGGTTGGGAATGATCAGCGTGCAGGATCCGCACAGCGATGCCTAAAACGGTCCACATCAACAAGGTGGACAAAAGGATGAAATTCAACATCCTGGCGCGCCGGTCTACCCCCTCCTCCGCGAGCTTCGGGGGCGAAAGCCAGTGCTCGAGTCTAGGAAGCCAGGTCCAGGCCCTGATAACTTGCAATGAGTGCTCCTGAACAGCTTAACGGCTGGTATGGATCCGGGATCCAGATCCAAATGAGGTGGTCCTCAGCTTTACTTGGACCGCTCATCCAAGTGGATTATACGGCATATTGAAAATATTTCTTGTTCTACAAATAAAACTGTAAGGAGCGATTTTGCCGGCCCTGTTTTTTCGCTGGCTAATCCTGAAAATTCTTCTCGCCTGCCCGGATGGGAACTTTCAGGCGATTTTCCGCCGGAGTCAGCGGGCAGGACCAGTATTCGTTGTAGGCGCAGTAAGGGTTATAGGCCAGGTTAAAATCGACCAGGAATTTTCCGTTATCGAGCGGTTCCGGGTCAAGGTAACGACCGGCCGGGTAGGTCTCTTTCCCGGCTAACGAATCAACAAAGGGCAGGAAAAACCCATTCTGGTTTGCGTAGATGGTTAATTCGGCTTCCTCTTCGCCGACCCTGAAGTCAAACTTGCCATAACGGACGAAAGATTGCACGTCTCCGGTGGAGGTTTGCATTTGGATGCGTTCCTTCTGCGGAAATTCCTCCACGCTCACTTCCAGGCGTAGATCCGGGTTTTCCGGAAAGTAATCCAGCCCACTGAAATTCTCCTTTTGATCCGGAGTCAATGGACTCTGCGGGTGATGGGCGAAAAAATCATCTTTTTGAGCTCGAAAATCCTTCAGGTTTTCCATATCGGCCTCCATTTCAATTTTCCTTCCGTTTCTAGACTGCCCGGTAAGCACAGTTCTTACCCGGACAGCCCCCAGGGGTTTTCTAAAGTGACTCGGTACGCAAGTAGGCATGCAAGCTTCAGTTGGTAATGTAAAGGGTAAATCCCGGAAACCCCTGGGGTCTTTTGAAATATAATTACTTCAGAGCACTCACACCGTTCTATTCGATTATAAGCTCTCCAAGTATCTTCTCAATAATTGGGGGCTGGGTGTTTGTCGGAGCGGGCGTCGCTGCGCTTATGGCCCTTCCAACAAACACCCACCCCTTCCTATTGAGAAGTTACCTCTTCAAGGTCTACTTTTTGTCGAGGCGGAGGAAAGATGAAGGTTCTGGCTGGCGACATCGGGGGGACGAAAACTAGGTTGGGTATCTTCTCATCTGAGCAGGGTGCCCGCCACTCATTAGCCCACGAGACTTATCCAAGCGGCAAGTATGCCTCACTGGAAGCGATTGTGAGTGAGTTCATGGAAGGCAAAGATGCTGACATCGCCCGCGCCAGCTTCGGTGTGGCAGGGCCGGTGTTAGAGGGTCGCGCGAAAGTAACTAACCTGCCTTGGATGATTAGGGAGGATTCTCTCAGCCAGGCCCTGGGCGGGATCCCCGTACGTTTGCTGAACGATCTGAATGCCATCGCCCACGCTATCCTGCTCCTGGAACCGGGTGATCTGGAGAGTCTTAATCCTGGTGAACCGGATGAAGATGGCGCTATCGCTGTTATCGCACCCGGCACCGGATTGGGTGAAGGTTTCCTGGTCTGGGATGGAGATCGCTACCAGCCATCCGCCTCGGAGGGAGGCCATGTGGATTATGGCCCCACCAATGCCGAAGAAATGGATCTGCTGGGTTATCTCATGGAGAAATATGATCACGTCAGTTACGAACTGATTTGTTCCGGGCTTGGGTTGCCCAATATCTATGCCTGGCTGAAAGACAGTGGGCACTATTCCGAGCCGGGTTGGTTGCGGGACCAATTAAAGGAGGCCACTGACCTCACCCCGGTGATTGTCAGGGCGGCTACTGAGAAGAACACCGAGATCGCCGTGGCTGCCCTGGAGCGTTTTGTATCTGTGTTGGGCAGCGAAGCCGGAAACCTGGCGCTGAAAATCCTGGCCACCGGCGGAGTCTATCTGGGTGGCGGCATTCCGCCGCGCATTCTCCCCTACCTCAGAAAAGATACTTTTATGCAGGCGTTCGTTCGAAAAGGCCGCTTCTCGGACTTGCTCTCCAAAATCCCGATCCACGTCATTATGCATCCTGAAGTGGCCCTTTTCGGCGCAGCCCGCCATGGTCTGGAAGTTGGTTAGCGGTTTTGGGTGCAGCCCGGCTGTAGTCTGGCGCAGCCCACGTCCCTCGTTCCACACTCTGTAGCCTCGCAAAGCCCGCATCCCCATGCGGCGGAGCATGATCTAAGATACCGAACACGGGGGGCGCCGGGCATAGGGATACCCTTCCTACAGGGGAGGATGCAGGCGGCGTAGCACCGTGCGGCGGGATGGTGTCCAAGTGCCCCGGGCGGGCCAAGTAGAACGATGTAGGTGGCCGTGCTCTCTTCCCTCAGCGAATCAGAAGGCTATCATCATACCCGTGCAGCTTGAGCTCGGCTTCGATGGTGAAAAAGGTGTCACGCACCACGCCAACGACAATCAGCAGGCCCGCGGAAGAGACCAGCAACAGGTTGGCATTCCTGGCGAGTGGGAACACCAGTTCAAGCA
>DASQQR010000329.1:0-6247 GCA_035643335.1 Anaerolineales bacterium | reverse complement strand
TTCTCTTTGAGCGCATTGGCCACATCCATGGCTTGCTGCGCGCTGTACCCGCCGTCGGCATCCAGGCGGATGGTGAGCCTGGGCAATGCCCGGCTGATCGCCCGGATTCGATAAACGTCACCTTCTGGATCCAGGCCACCTTTGATCTTCAGCATGCGGAATCCCTGCTCCGCCCGCGCACAGGCCATCTCCACGCTCCGCTCCAGCGGGGCGATGGGGATCGTCACCGAAGTCTGGATGCGGTTGCGATAGCCGCCCAGCAGCCGGTAGAGCGGCATCCCCGTGGCCAGCCCCAGCAGATCATGGAAAGCCAGGTCGAAAGCGCACAGTGCTTTCGGAGTATCTTTTACCAGCGGTGCTAATTCCGCCAGTGAGTATTCGATGTTGGTTGGGTGCAAACTGGGGGCCATGTCGGCGCATTCCTGGCATGTCCGGATGACTGCCTCGGGGTCCTCTCCAGTCAGCCCTGGGTGCGCCACAGCACAGCCCCACGCGCTGCGTCCCTCGCGCGTTTCGATGCGCACGAAGACTGCCGTAACGTGGTCGATCTCCGGCAAACGCGCCGTTTGGAACGGTTCCCTGAGTTTTAATTCTACTGGCGTGACTTCCGCCTTGGTGATTTGCATACAGTCCTCTCTAGAATGTCTTCAGTTCCACCACGTCCCCGTCGTGTAGCACGTAATCCCGGCTCACCATCTGGCCCTCGAAATCGCTGCTGCCCCACACCCGCGCCGACTTCAAGTTCTCCAGAAAATCTTTGTGCACTCTGCCGGCCAATTCCTCTACTGTGGCACCCTTCTTCAATACGAAGGGTGCGCCGTAGTCTGGTTCCTCTCCCGGTGGCTTGGCGTACACCCGTACGATCTCCAGCTGCTTGAAGACCGCCCATTTAAAACCCTCAAAGTTCCGGCCGCTGGCCGCCGAGACCGGGATTAGCTGCCATTCCTCTCCCACCAGCTCGCACAGCACCTCGAAATCTTCATCAAAGCTCTCGTCGTCGGCCTTATTGGCCAACACCAGGAAGGGTTTGAAGCTCGCTCGCCGCTCTTCCGGACAGCGCTCTCTGAGGTGGCAGGGCAGGATCCCGTTTTCCTGCAAAATATCGACGCTCTCTTCGAGATGTTCAATTGGGTAGGACTGCAGGTCAACCACCAAAGCGATCAGGTCGGCCTTGCGCATCAGGTTGAGAAATTCTGGATCGATGAATTCGGGGTTTATGGGCGGCGTGTCGATCAGCTGTACCTGGACATCCTCAATCGCCATCATGCCTGGAATAGGCGTCCACGTCGTGTACGGCGCCTCATCCACCTCGGGAGCCGCGTTGGTCAGCGCCGCCACCAGGGCGGATTTGCCCACATTGGGAGGCCCCACGAGCACGACTTGCCCTGCCCCTTCTTTATCGATCTGGTAGGCGGAACGGATGCCGCCGCCCTTCTTGGTTTGCGCTGCCGACTTGAGCTTGGACAGCCGCCGCCGCAAATCGGCGCGCAGCTTGTCGGTGCCCTTGTGCTTGGGGATCGTGCCTAGCAATTCCTCCAGCAGCTCGGCTTTCTCCGCGGGAGACTTGGCCGCCCGGTACCGCTCCTCCACCTCGAAGTACTCTGGAGGCAGGTTAGTGGGCATGTCTTACAAACCTCGCTGGGAGCTGTGGGTTCGATTGCGCCGTGCGTGCAGCTTGAACCAGCACCTTCCCCTATCTATCGAGACGCTACTCGCTAACCACAGCATTCAGAACCTCCCGAAGGTTTCATCGAAAACCTGACCGGACAGGATTCTCTTAAGGCGAGCTGTCTGCGGTCAAAACTCAACCTCTAACCTTCGGGAGGTTTCGGCCCCGATTGGCACACCTCCCGAAGGTTTCATCGAAAACCTGACCGGACAGGATTCTCTTAAGGCGACCTGTCTGCGGCCTAAACTCAACCTCTAACCTTCGGGAGGTTTGGGATCGGTATTTTCCGGACGTTCTCGTTAACCAATAGTATAGAGGAAAATCGGCCGATTGGGAAGAATTACTCCGCCGGATTTACAGGCCCGCCAGTGCCAGCAAGCCAAAAATCGTGATCATCCCCCCCGAAATCCGGTTGACCCACCGCATGCTTTGAGGGCTGAACCTGGACCGCAACATACTTACCCCGCCACTGAGCAGCAGCCACCACAGCGCCGAGCCCGTAAATACCCCCACAACCAGGCTCGTGGCGGCCAGATAGTCCCCTGCAACCGTCGCCAACCCCAATCCCGCGAAGACGGCGGCAAAAGAGAGGATCGTCAGCGGGTTGGTCAGAGTCAGGAAAAAGGTCGTGGTATAAGCGCCTGCCAGGCCGCTGCGCTGGCTGGGAGCAGCCTGTTCAGCAGGGCGGGAGAGGAACGTCCTGATCCCCAGGTAAAGCAGAAAGGCGCCGCCCGCTAAGCGTAGCCACGACTGCTGTCCGACCAACCAATCACTCACTAATGTCAGGCCAAAGCCAGCGATGCTTCCGTAAAATGCGTCTGCCGTGGCTGCACCCAGGCCGGAGACCAGGCCCGCAGAGCGCCCCTCGGTGATCGTGCGCCGGATACACAACACCCCGATAGGCCCGACCGGTGCGGCGATCGAAAAACCGACGGCCAGCCCGCGCAGGAAGAAGAGGGTTTCAGCGTTGTCCACGGTCCCCTCAGAAGTCCCTACTTTTTTCTCCCGGCGATCAGCAGGTGGTGGTTGGCGAATGACGCCCCAGGCGTGTCCACCTCGCGGGCCTGCAGCCACGCTGCCGCAAAAAACGGCGCCTCGCGCAACATCTCGGATAATTGCTCGATCACCGCCGGCGTACATCCTTGCATCTCTGCCCATTCGAGAAAGGCATGCCGCTTGACCACCAGCCGCGTGTCTTCCACGGTCAGGCCATGACGCTGCAATATCTCCACCCACTCGTTTTCGCTCAAAGCTCGGTTGTGACTGGGATCGCGCAGCGTTTCAAAGGCGTTGATGTACTGGCCGGTTTCCGGATCCTCAGGCACAACTTGATCCTGCAGTAGCAACAGCCCGTCCGGTTTGAGCACCCGCGCGCTTTGCTGGACGAATCTGCCGGGGTTGGGGAAGTGGTGCGCCGCGATCCGGCAGGTCACCAGCTCGAAGGTCTCGTCCTCGAAGGGCAGCTCTTCAGCGTCCGCCTGGCGAAATTCAACGTTCTCGACCCCCTGCGCAGCGATGAAGTCCCGCGCCACCGCCAGCATCTTGGGCGTCAGATCCGTGGCGATCACCTTGGCGACCAGCGGGGCAAGCTTCAGGGCAGTGTGACCCGCGCCAGTGGCCACATCCAACACCATCCAGTCCGGCTGCGGCTGGGCCATCGCCAGCAGGCCTTCCAGGTCTTCACCCTTCGCATGCGTCTCGCTCTTGACGTAGCCCTGACCGTATTTCGTATAGCGCTTACGTGAAAGAGACTTCGAATCTTCCTTCATAGAATATTCCGCGTTTTTCCGCGCTCGTCAGCGTCCCATCTTACGGCTCCGGGGTTGCCTCTTCCTCCGGCTCCGGCGTAGCCACTACCCCAATCTCCGACTCCCACGGGTACTTAACTTGCGGTTTCCCCAGGAAGTACGCCTCCAGCACCCGCCGGAAAATCGGCGCCGCGTAATCCGACCCCTCGCCGATATTCTCCACCAGCACGACCACCGCGATGTCCGGCTTGTTCTCCCGGTTTGCATTCGTATAGCCCGCGAACCATGCGTGCGGCTCTCTTCCCGTCTCCGCCGTCCCGGTCTTTCCGGCAATCGGGATATTGTAACTGTTGCTGAATCCGGACAGCACGAAATAAGCTGTCCCCCGCGGGTTATTCACCACGCTGGTCATCGCATCCTGCACCACCTTGAGGTTTTGCGGGTGGAGCGGCAACTTGCCGCGCATCGTTGGCGTGAAAACGTGGGTCGGCTCCCCGCTCACCGGCGCGACCTTCTCGACCACGTGCGGTACGTACAGCCTGCCCCCATTGCCGATTGCCGCGACGAAATCGGCCACTTGCAGGGGCGTGACGAGCGTGTTCCCTTGCCCGATGGCCAGGTTGACCGCGTCGATTTCGTTTTCGGGTTCAGGGATATTGCCCGCCTCTTCGACCAGTTCAATGCCGGTTGGGCTCCCCAATCCAAAGCTCTTGGCCATAGCCGAAACGGTGCCGGTCATCTCGTGGGTATAGAAATCCAGTCCAATGTGCTGGAAATACGGGTTGCACGAGCGCATCAGGCCCTCCGGCAGTGTCAGCAGTCCGCTGGGGGCTGTCTTGCCGCCTGCCAGGTAGTGCGTGTAGGTCCAGTCATGGGATTGGAATCCGGGGATTTCGTCGAAGAAATACCCGCATTGGAATTCGCTCTCCGGCGTATACCGGCCGCTTTCCAGGGCGGCCGACATGGTCACGATCTTGAACACCGATCCCAGCGGATAAAGACCCTGTGTGGCCCGGTTGAGCCACGGGGTCGTCTTGGGATCGAAGATCGAGTCGATTTGGGACGCCCGGTTGTAGTTGGTTGGTTCGAACAGGTTGGGATTGAAGCCCGGCGAGGACGCCATCGCCAACACCCGGCCGGTATCCCGTTCCAGCACTACGATCGCTCCCAGGAAATCGCCCAATGCTTTTTGCGCCTCGATCTGCAGATCTCGATTCAGGGTTGTGTAGATTGCCTGTGCCGGTTCGGCATTGGCCTCTTCCGGCATCTTGGTGACCGTGTTCCCTTCTGGATCCACCACGTACAGCGTTCCGCCTCGTTTGCCGCTCAGGAACTGTTCCCCCCACTGCTCCAGGCCCATGCGCCCTACCCGGTCGCTCCACACATTGTATCCCAGCCTCTTGTATTCGTCGATCTCGCTTTCCTGGATCACGCTCACGTATCCGACCACGTGTGGGGCCACGCCGCCCTCAAAATAGTACCGTCCCCGGAAGGGTTCCAACAAGACGCCCTGGTAGCTCTCCAGCGTTTTCAGGCGCGGCGCCAGCTCTTCGGCGGCCACGTCACCCACCGGTAGGTACCAGTCGTTCTTGCGGTACTCTTCCAGCTTGGGCAGCAGGTTTTCTGGGTGTACCCCGGTCAGGCGGTATAGTTCTTCTAGCAGGCCTTCCTCGCCGTCCGGGTCGACCTCCCCTGCCTGCAGGCCAATGGCAACTGCGTCCGCCTGGGCTACCAGGGCGCGCCCATCCCGGTCGTAGATATTGGCCCGCGACGGCACCTTGTATTCCATCCGCAGGTGGTTGCCGCCCTCCAGTTCGGGCAGGATCATCGATTCCTCCCAGCTCACCCGCCACTGGTCGCCTTCCAGGCTCAGGTTCATGGTCGTATCCCGCTGGATGTCCCCCACCAGCACGCTATGCAGGATCACCCGGTAGGAGACCTGTGCCTGGTGCGTTTGGGTCAGGGAGGAGAGAATGCTGGCATCGATGCCGCTCAGGGCCACCTCGGTGGCCACTTCCTGGTAGCGCGCCGTAAAGTCTGCCTCGCTGTTCGCGTCCTGGCTCAGCGAGGTGAGCATCGTATACATGGCGTGATAATCTTCCACCTTCCAGGCCTGCAGAAACGCCCGCGCTGCCTGCTCTACGTCCGGCGCCTGGAAGCTCTGTTCGCCGGGAGGTGCCAGGGTAGCGGTGGCAAGAGAGGGCAGGGTTGCCTCGGCTGGATTACTGAATCCCCCACAACCCCCCAGAAAAATAAGCGCAAAAAGCCCGACAAGGGCCAGCCGGGACCTCATGCCGGCAATTCTAACATAAGCGGCAAGAATCTTCCCGGTTGCTTAAACAACCTTGGTTGTCAGCAACCGGGAAGATGAGTGGTTGTCAGCAACCGGGAAGGTTTTCGGCTGTCTAATGAAACAACCAAAACTCCAATTGGGTTTTTGAAATTCTTCTCACTGTTTCACAAACCCAACTGGAGCAATCCGGATAGGGGGATTATCAATTCTTCAGTATGGCTACGCCAACTGGGAGGTACAGTTGGGGCAACGCGTGGCTTTGATCGGAATCGTTGAAATGCAGTAGGGGCATTCCTTTGTAGTTGGCTCGCTGGGTGCCTCCTCTTCTTTCTGCATCCGGTTGGCGACCCGGACAATCAGAAAGATGGCGAACGCGATGATCAGGAAATTGATTATCGTATTAAAAAATACGCCGTAATTGATCGTTGGCGCGCCAGCTTCCTGGGCGGCCGCCAGATTTGGATACGACTGGCCGCTTAAGTTGATAAAGAAGTCCGAGAAATCCACGTTCCCCAGCAATAAGCCAATCGGAGGCAT